>CALGVL010000350.1 GCA_937930165.1 uncultured Acetobacteraceae bacterium | reverse complement strand
GGAAGACGTGCTCGGCTCCCGGCCGGCGGGCCGGCGGGGCGGTGGGCCCGCCCGCCAGCGCCGCATCGTAGGCGGCAGCGATCTCCCGCCGGCGGGCATTCCCGGCATCGAGATGCGGTAGCCGGGCGCGCAGGATTGCTGCCTGCACCTCGTCCAGCCGGCTGTTCACGCCCACCAGGTCGGAGACGTAGCGCTCCTTCCAGCCATACTGGCGGATGGCGGCGATGCGGTCGGCAAGCTGCGCATCATCCGTCGCCAGGATCCCGCCATCGCCCAGCGCGCCGAGATTCTTGGTGGGATACAGGCTGAAGGCCGCCGCCTGCCCCATCGTGCCCAGCTTGCGCCCGTTCAGTGTCGCCCCATGCGCCTGGGCGCAGTCCTCGATCAGCGCCACGCCGTTCGCCGCGCAGGCCCGCAGCATCGGGTCGAGATCCGCCGCCTGGCCGTAGAGATGCACCACGATGGCGGCGCGGATCGGCGGCAGGCCGGGCGGCGGATCCTCCAGCACCGCGGTCAGCTCGTCCGGGTCCATGGTGTAGGTGTCGGGGTCGATGTCGAGCAGCAGCGGCACCGCCCCGACCATCTCGATCGCCGCCACGGTGGCGACGGCGGTGTGGGAAACGGTGGCGACGGTGCAGCCCTCGCCGATGCCCAGGCCCCGCAGGATCAGCGCCAGCGCATCCGTGCCGTTGGCGCAGCCGACCGCGCGGGCGGTGCCGAGCCATTCGGCGAATTCCCGCTCGAAGGCCTCGCCCTCGCGGCCCAGGATGTACCAGCCGCTGGCCAGGGCACGGGCCACGGCGGCATCGATCTCCTCCTTCTGCGCGCGGTAGCCGGCGCCGGGATCAGCCTGCGGGATCATGGTCTGCGGAGTGTTCGTCAAGGCAACCTCACAGGTAATCGGCCAGGCGCGTGCGGTACCAGTCGAGCGAGCGGCGCAGGCCCTCATCCAGCCCGACCTGCGGCGCCCAGCCGGTGGCCTCGCGGAAGGCGCGGTCATCGGCGTGGTAGCTGCCGATGTCGATGGGGGCACGGTCCGCGGGGAATTGCTTCACGACATAGTGACCGCCGCCATTCGCCGCGATCAGCCGCTCCGCCAGCTCCTTCAGGCTGGCCGGGGGCGAGCCGCCGATATTGAAGACGCGGCCGGCGACATCCGAACTCGCGGCCCGCTCCGCCGCCAGCAGGAAGGCATTCACCACGTCATCCACATAGGTGAGGTCGCGGAGCTGCTCGCCGCCCCAGACCTCGAAGGGCTCGCCCTCCAGCACCCGGCGAATCCAGATGCCGAGGAAGGTCTGCCGCGCATCGCGGATGCGCAGCCGCGGGCCGTAGCAATTGGTCAGGCGCAGGGAGACGACGGGACGCCCGAGCACGCGCTGCTCCAGCAGCCAGTACTGCTCGCCAGCCCATTTGGAGACGCCGTTGGCATCCGGCGGCTGCACCGGATGCAACTCGTCCACCGGCAGGCGCAGCGGGCGGCCGTAGAATTGGCGGGTGGAGGCATGCACCACGCTGGCCTGCGGCGCCGCCTCCCGCATCACGCCGATCAGCCGCACCTGGGCGACGGCATTGATGTCGATATCGGCGACCGGATCCTTCTGCCCGCCCATATGGCTGGTCTGCGCCGCCATGTTGAACAGCACGTCCACGCCCTGGCAGAGGCTGTGCAGTTCCGCGTCGCGGATATCGCCGCGCACCAGCAGGACCGAGGCGCCCTCCAGATTCGCCATATTGGCGCCGCCATCCCCGAACATGGCATCCAGCGCCGTCACGCGGGCGCCGAGCCCGGCGAGCGCATGGCAGAGATTGCTGCCGAGGAAGCCGGCCCCGCCGGTCACCAGCACGCGCTTGCCGCGCCAGAAGGCGGTCCGTTCGGCGTCGTTCATCGGTCCCATCATTCTTCTCCGGGGGTGCCCGCCCCCAACCCATGATCCTGTGTCGCGAAATGGGGCGGAACCGTGCCTACTCCCCGGCAGCAGCAGGGCGGCCTGCGCCCGGATCATGTCCCGGTTCCACCCTCGGCCCGGACTGACCTGTGCGCGAGCGGCCGCCCTCCCCCTGTTCCGGCAGGCTGGCCCGGCCCCGGCGGCGACGGGGGGCCAGGAAGCCCCACGGCATGCCGGCCGGATGGCGCCGCGCGGTCACGCGGCGGCGCCTCCGGGCAGGGCGGCGACGCCGGTGATCTCCACCCGCCAGGCGGGATCCACCAGCGGCGCCTGAATGGTCATGCGCGCCGGCTTCGCGCCGGGATCGAGCCAGCGATCCCAGGCGCGGTTCATGGCCGGTGCGTCGCGGATATCGGCCAGGACCACGGTGACGGACAGCAGGTGGCGCTTGTCCGTGCCGGCTTCGGCAAGCAGCGCGTCGATCTGGCGGAGGATGTCCTCGGTCTGCCCCTCCGCATCCAGGCTGGCGTCATCCGCCACCTGGCCGGCAAGCCAGATCAGCCCGCCATGCACCACGGCGCCGGAGAGGCGCTCCTCCTCGGCTAGCCGCCGGATCTCCACCATGAAGCTCAACCCCCTCCGCCGGCCCCCGATGGATCCTGGCGGCCCTCCTTCGATACTCTTCCGCGCGCGCCTGACCAGAGCGTATCAGCGATGCGTCCCGGTTTTCGCCGCGCGGCGGGCGGTGCCGCGCCGCGCGGCCAGGCGGGCTACAGCCATCCAGGCTGCGGCAGGCTGTCGCCGAACCAGCTCCGTTCCAGCATGGCCCGCGCCGAGGCCGCGGCCTCGGCATCGCCCCGCGCCTCGGCGGCCCGCAGCAGCCCGACGGCGGCCCAGCCATTGTTCGGCGTCCGGCGCAGCGCCTCCTGGAAGGCCGCCTCCGCCTGATCGGGCAACCCCTGCGCCAGCAGGGCGGCGCCGAGCGACTGGTGGACGGGGTAGTACCAGAAGGGCGGCTCCATATAAGGCAGCCGGTCCTGGACCGCCGCGGCCTCGGCGAAGAGCGCCGCGGCGCGGGCATGGTCGCCCTCCGCCTGTGCCGCCCGCGCCTGCACCACCTGCGCGGCGATGGCCAGCACCTCTGCCGCCGGCACGCCCTGCTGCGCCAGTTCCGCGATGCCCGGGGCCTGGGCCAGTTCGCCGATGGCGGCGGCCTCGGTCCGGGCCTCGGCGGGGCGGCGGAGCCGTGCCAGGGCCTCGCCGCGCGCATAGTGCCAATGGGCGCGGACGAAGGGGAAATCCTCGGATGGCGCGGGCAGCGCCAGCACCGCCTCGGGCGGCGAGAACCGGCTATGCGCGAGATAGGGCGCCGCCACCACCGGATGCGTCAGGCCGGGGAAGGCGCGCTGGGCGCCTTCGGAAATCAGGGTGGCCAGCTTCTGCGCGGCCTCGATGGCCGTGCGCCCATCGCCGCCCATCAGCGCCGAGGTCATCACGAAATGCACGTTGTGGGCGTAGTAGCCCTCCGCATAGAGCGGGCTCGCGCCGCCGCGTGCGATCTGCACCTCATCCGCCGCGACGGCGCGGCGGTTCGCCTCCAGGCTGTCCCGCCACATGCCGAGCCGATACCAGATAT
>CALGVL010000349.1 GCA_937930165.1 uncultured Acetobacteraceae bacterium | reverse complement strand
GCGGGCGGGCCTGGCGGGCCGCGGCCTGGGGCGCTTGCCGGGCTCCTGCCGGGCTGCGGCCCTGGCCGCAATGCGGGGGCCGGCGGGTTTCGCCGGCTTCGCCGCGGCCTTCTCAACCGGATCCGGCAGGGCCAGCATCGCCTCCAGCGAGGTCGCCGCGGTGCCCATGTCCAGATATTCGTCGCCCACGCGGCGCCAGATGCGCCAGGCCGTGTCCTCCGGGACGACGCGGCCGAGTTCGATGCGCTGCCCGTCAGCGCCCAGCGCGGTGAAGACGCCCGACCCGTTGGGCCAGGAGGAAGGCGGGAGGGAAGGCGCCTTGGCCAGCGCCCCCTTCCTGGGATTGAAATGCCTCATAGCCTAAAGAACATAACATGAACATTCGTCAGGAAAAGCCCGGCGCCGCAGATCGGCGCCCCATGGGGCGCCGCGGCCACCCCCGCATCCCACGCCGCCCTCGCCCGTTCTCCAGGAGGAAGCGAGGGCCGGACGGCCCGGACAGGAGGCACAACATGCAGCGAGATGGTCCCCCACGTGAGCCGGAGGATGTGTTTCCAGCGGATTCGGTAAGCCGGATACGGGGCCCGGCAGGCGGGACGCTGGAGGTCGCGGAAATGCGGGTGGCGCCCTCCGATATCCAGAGGCTGCGCGAGGTTGTCTCGGCGCGGCATGGGGCCGTGATGCCCGTGGCGGAGCAGGATGCCGCCGGTCCGGCCAGGAACCTCGCCCTGGTCCACCCGATGGACGGCAGCGGCATGTATCTGGTGGATCTTCGGAGTCCGGAGCCCGGCTGGATCGCCGGGACGCTCACCGCCTTCCGTGACCTGCAGATGCTCTGACAGCCGGGCAAGGCGCAGCCGGCACCCGGACCCGCAAGGACGGACCCGGAACCCCTCCGCACGGCTGATTGCTGGCTGACCGAAATCGCGGGCCGGTGGTGGAGCTGAGGGGAATCGAACCCCTGACCTCCTCATTGCGAACGAGGCGCTCTCCCAACTGAGCTACAGCCCCGCGCCACCCCGGCGCGTGGTCCAGACCACGTCCCCGCGAGGCGCGCTAGATGCCTCCACGCCGGGGCGAAGTCAAGGCACCTCCGGCGCGGCGATGCGCCATGCTTGTCCCGCCCGCCCCCGGTCACTAGGTTTCCCGCATTCCCAGCGGGGTCGACGATGTATTTTCTGGATGCGGTCTTCTATCTGGTCCAGGCGGCGCTCAGCCTGCTCTGGTGGGCGGTGCTGCTGGCGGCGATCGTCCAGACGCTGATCAGCTTCAGCGTGCTGGACACGCGCAATCGCTTCATCTGGACCGTCGCCGATTTCCTCTACCGGGTGACCGAGCCGATGTTCCGCCGGGTCCGCCGCTTCGTCCCGATCATGGGGCCGGTGGACCTCTCGCCGCTCATTGTGCTGCTGCTGATCACCGCGGCGGAGATCCTGGTGAACGCCTTCCGCCGCTACCTGTTCGTTTCCGGCCTGTATTTCTGATCCCGGCATGTGGTGGCGGGCGGGGCCGGAGGGCGTCTCGGTGCGGGTGAAGGTGCAGCCGCGGGCGCGGCGGCCCGGGCTGCAGGGCGTCGTGCCCGCGGCCGACGGGCCGCGGCTGAAGGTGGCGGTCACCGAGGCGCCGGAGGATGGCCGCGCCAACCGCGCGGTCTGCGCCGCTCTCGCCAGGGCGCTCGGCATCGCGCCCTCCGCCGTGCAGGTGACGCTCGGGGCCACGGCGCGGGAGAAAACCCTGGCCATCGCGGGCGATCCCGGGCATCTCTCCGCCCGCCTTCGCAACCTGACCGATACGGGATCGGAGACCCCGGCATGACCGCGCAGATCATCGACGGCAAGGCGGTGGCGGCACGGCTACGCGCCGCCCTGGCGGAACGCGTCGCCGCCCTGCCCTTCCGCCCCGGGCTGCGCGTGGTCCGGGTAGGGGACGACCCGGCCAGCGGCGTCTATGTCCGCAACAAGGACCGCGCCGCCCAGGCCGCCGGCTTCGACAGCGCCACCCTGCACCTGCCGGCGGATACCGGGGAGGCCAGGCTCCTCGCCCTGATCGCGGAGCTGAACGCCGATCCGGCGGTGGACGGCATCCTGGTGCAATTGCCGCTGCCGCCGCAGATTCGGCCGCACGTCGTCATCGGCGCACTGGACCCGGCCAAGGATGTGGACGGGTTCCATCCGGTGAATGCAGGGCGCCTCGCCTCCGGCCAGCCGGGCCTCATCCCCTGCACGCCCAAGGGCGTGATGCACCTGCTGCGGGAGGCAGGGGCGGCACTGCCGGGGGCGCGGGCGCTGGTGCTCGGCCGCAGCCAGATTGTCGGGCGGCCGATGCTGCAATTGCTGCTGAACGCCGACTGCACCGTGACCGTGGCGCATTCCCGCACCCGCACCCTGGCCGCCGAGTGCCGGCGGGCGGAGATCCTGGTCGCCGCGGTGGGACGGCCGGAGATGGTGCGCGGCGACTGGATCGCCGAGGGCGCGGTGGTGATCGATGTCGGCATCAACCGACTGCCCGATGGCAGGCTGGTGGGCGATGTCGCCTTCGCGGAGGCAGTGTGCCATGCCGGCGCCATCACGCCGGTCCCGGGCGGCGTCGGGCCCATGACCATCGCCTGCCTGCTGGAGAACACGCTGGAAGCGGCCCTGGCGCGGCGCGGCGTCACGGGCTGACTGGCTTAGCCGGCGGCGGGCAACCGGCCGGCGGCGATTTCGGAAACCGACCTGGTTCGGCCAGCGTTCCCCTGCCGCGGCCACGGCGCCGGGCCGGGGGGGCAGCGGGTTCGCCTCCGGCGGGGAATTATGTCGGTTTCCAAACTCTTCACCGAATTCTCGACCAGGGTGGCCCATGCGGCGGGAAAGCCGCTGACCTTCACCATCTGCATCCTGGTGGTGGTGGCCTGGGCCGTGGCGGGGCCGATCTTCGGCTTCTCCGATAGCTGGCAACTCATCATCAACACCGGCACCACCATCGTCACCTTCCTGATGGTTTTCCTGATCCAGAACACGCAGAACCGGGACGGCGCGGCGATCCAGGCCAAGCTCGACGAACTGATCCGCACCAGCGCCGCCCAGAACGCCTTCATCGGCATCGAGCACCTGACCGAGGAGGAACTCGACGAGATCCGCCGGACATGCGAGGCCCGGGCCAGAATCGCCTGCACGGCAGCCGATGCCGCCGAGGCCGCGGCGAACAGGAAGGCGGCGGTGGCCGCGAACCGGAGGGCCGGCTAGCGCTGCGCCGGCCGTCCTGCACGCGGCCCGCCGGTCCGGTAGCTGGACGGGATACTCAACCGGCTGATGGGCGGGGGCCATAGGCTGGCCGCCGACGACCTGATCCTCGGAGGCCGATGCGCGCGCCCGGCGCCCGCGCTCCCTCGCCCTCACGCCGTCTTCGGGTTGCGGACCAGCGGCACCTCCATCTCGCAGACCAGCCCCTCCGTCTCCCAGGCCAGGGACACTGTGCCCCCGAGTTGGCCGCGCACGGTGGCGTCGAGCATCCGCGAGCCGAAGCCGCGATGGGCCGGCGGGCGG
>CALGVL010000348.1 GCA_937930165.1 uncultured Acetobacteraceae bacterium | reverse complement strand
CTTGCTGGCTGGTGACCACCGGCTGGCCCGGCGGCATCTTCGGCACCGGCCGCCGCATGTCCATCCACCACACCCGCGCCCTGCTGCGCGCGGCGCTGGATGGCAGCCTGGCCCAGGCGGAGTTCGTGAAGGATCCCTTCTTCGGCCTGATGATCCCGAAGGCGCTGCCCGGCGTACCCGCCGAGGTGCTGAACCCGCGCGAGAGCTGGGCGGACAAGGCGGCCTATGACCGCACGGCGAAGGAGCTGGTGGCGCGCTTCGAGAAGAATTTCGAAACCTTCGCGGGCGCGGTCGGCGAGGACGTGAAGGCCGCCGCCATCAGGGCCGCCGCCTGATGCTGGAGCAGCGGGTCGCAGGGACGAATGTTCTGGGCGGCCCGCTGCTGCCCTGCTCGGTGGCGCCGCTGACCGGCTTCTTCCGGGACGGCTGCTGCAATACCGGGCCGGAGGATCTCGGCCTGCATGTGGTCTGCGTGGAGGTGACGGCGGAATTCCTCACCTTCAGCCGCGCCGCCGGCAACGACCTGACGACGCCGATTCCGGAATACGGCTTCCCCGGGCTGAAGCCCGGCGACCGCTGGTGCCTCTGCGCCGCGCGGTGGGAGGAGGCGCGCCGCGCCGGCATAGCGCCGCCGGTGCTGCTGGAGGCGACGCATGTGGCGGCGCTGGAGGTGTGCAGCCTCGACGACCTGAAGGCGCATGCGCTGGATCGGGAATAGGCGCGCTCAGGGCCAGGGATCGCCGTCAGGCATCAAGGGCCTCCGCTTCCTCCGCCAGACGCCGGGCGAGATCGGCCGAGAGGCGCTCCGCAAGCGCGTCATTGGCCTTGCGCCATAGGGAGAGCGCCGCCTCCAGGCGCCTGGCGCCGCTTTCCGTCAGCCAGACCGCCCTGCGCCGCAGGTCGGTTTCGGCCGTGGCGATCTCGATCAGTCCCTCGGCCTCCAGCGTGCGCAGGTTGCGCGACAGGGTGGATTGATCGAGGCCGGCGCGCTGGGCCAGAGCGCCAAGCCTGTCATCCGCCGCCGAGGCGATCTGCGCCATGAGCCCGAGCTGTGCCAGGCTGAGCCCGCAGGGGGCAAGCTCGCGGTCCAGGAAGCGGGTGATGCGCCGGGCGGCAAGCCGGCTGTTCAGGCCCGCACAGTTCCGGACCATCGCCTGCGCATCGGTGCGGAGGGTTTTCCTGGGGAAAGGCAGCCTGGCCATGATCCCTTGCATCTACAATATTTGCAAATACAAAGGTATGGCTGAATCCGCGGGGTGAGGTGGCATGGGCAAGTGCCGGATGACGATCCTGGACCGCATCGGGAACACTGCCCTGCTGCCCCTGCGCCGCATCCTGCCGGCCAACGGTGCCCGCATCCTGCTGAAGCTGGAGAGCGAGAACCCGACCGGCAGCATGAAGGACCGGATGGCGCTGGCCATGATCGAGGCCGCCGAGGCGGATGGGTGTCTCCGCCCGGGCGGCTCGGTGGTCGAATACACCGGCGGCAGCACCGGCGTGTCCCTGGCGCTGGTCTGCGCGGTGAAAGGTTATCCGCTGCATATCGTGACATCGGACGCCTTCGCCCGCGAGAAGCTCGACCATATGCGCATCCTCGGGGCAAAGCTGACCATCGTGCCGAGCGATGACGGCCGCATGACCGAGAAGCTGACCCGCGACATGATCGAGGCCGCCCGCGTCATCGCCGAGAGGACGGGAAGCTTCTGGACCGACCAGATGCGGAACACCGACCAGCTGGCCGCCTATGAGCGCCTGGCGGAGGAGATCCTGGCCGGAACAGGCGGGCGGATCGACGCCTTCGTCCAGAGCGTCGGCACGGCGGCATCGCTGCGGGGCACGGGGGAGGCGCTGCGCCGCCACCTCGGCGGCATCCGGATCGTCGCCGTCGAGCCCTCGGAATCCGCGGTCCTGTCGGGCGGTCCGGCCGGCGCCCACAAGATTGACGGGATCGGGGCGGGTTACGTCGTCCCGCTGTGGCGCGAGGATGTCGCTGACGGGATCGAGCGGGTCTCGACGGCGGAGGCGAAGGCCATGGCGCTTCGGCTCGCCCGGGAGGAGGGCCTGTTCGCCGGAACCTCCACCGGCGCCAATGTCCTGGCCGCCCTGCGCGTGGCGGAGCAATTGGGGCCCGATGCGACGGTCGTGACCCTCATGTGCGATACGGGGATGAAGTACCTGAAGACATTCGGCGCAGAGCTTCCCGCCTGAGGGCTTATTCCGGCTCCCAGGCGGGGCTGCGATTCAGCCCTGCCCCTGATGCTCCCGCCGGTAGGGATGCGCGCGATAGGTGCCGAGGACGCGCATCTCGCGGGAGAAGTAGTCCAGCTCCTCCAGCGCGCGGCGGACCGGCGGCTGGTCCGGGTGACCGTCCACATCGGCCAGGAACTGCGTGGCGGTGAACTCGCCGTCCAGCATGTAGCTTTCCAGCTTGGTCATGTTCACGCCATTGGTGGCGAAGCCACCCAGCGCCTTGTAGAGCGCGGCCGGCAGGTTGCGCACGCGGAAGACGATGGTGGTGACGCAATCCGGCGCATCGGCCGGCGGCATCTGCGGCTTCAGGGCGCAGACATAGAAGCGCGTGGTGTTGTGTGCCGCGTCCTCCACGTTGCGCCGCAGGATCTCCAGCCCATAGGTCTCGGCGGCGAGGGCGCTGGCGATGGCGGCATCCTCCACCCCGCCGCGCTCGGCGATCAGATGGGCGGCGCCGGCGGTATCGGCCTCGATCACCGGCTCCAGGCGCAATTCCTTCAGGATGTTGCGCACCTGGCCGAGCGCCACGGGATGGCTGTGGGCGCGCTTCAGCGTGGCGAGCGTCGCGCCCTTCGGTGCCAGCAGGCAGTGCTCCACCCGCTCGAAATGCTCGCCCACCACGGAGAGGCCGGAATCCGGCAACAGCCGGTGGATGTCCGGCACCCGGCCGGCGAGGGAATTCTCGCAGGGCAGCATGGCGAGCTGCGCCTGGCCGCCGCGCACCGCGTCCATCGCCGCCTCGAAGCTCGGGCAGGGCAGGGTGGTCCAGCCGGGATAGGCGGCGCGGCAGGCCAGGTCGGAATAGGCGCCGGGCAGGCCCTGGAAGGCGATGACATTGGTCATGCTCTGAACCCTCCGGCCAGCGCGGCGCGGGCCCGTTCGAGATCCGCCGGCGTATCCACCCCGAAGGGGGCGTGCGGCACGCGGGCGACGGCGATTCGCATGCCGGCTTCCAGCGCCCGGAGCTGCTCCAGCTTCTCGCGCAGCTCCAGCGGGCTGGCGGGCAGCGCCACGAAGCGGTGCAGCGCCGCGCGGCGATAGGCATAGACGCCGATATGGTGCCAGAGCGGCCCCTCGCCGGAGGGGATCGCCACCCGGGAGAAATAGAGCGCCGGGGCGGTCGTGGCGCCTTCCCGGAAGGCGCAGGCGCATTTCACCACGGAGGGCGCCGCGGCCTCCTCCGCCGATTCGATGGGCGCGACCAGGGTGGCGATGTCCACCGCCGGATCGGCCAGCGGCGCCAGCACGGCGCGGAGGAAATCCGGCGGCAGGGCCGGCAGGTCGCCCTGCAGGTTCACCACCACATCATGCGCGCCTTCCGGGTCCAGCGCATCGAGCGCCAGCTTCACCCGGTCCGTCCCGCTCGGCAGTTCCTGGTCCACCAGAATCGCGGTACCGCCATCGGCGCGCACCGCCTGCACGATCTCCGGCTCCCCGGCTGCCACGGCGACGGGGCCGATGCCGGCCTCCCGCGCCCGGTCCAGCACATGCAGGATCATCGGCCGGCCATGGATATCGGCCAGCGGCTTGCCCGGGAGGCGGGTGCTCGCCATGCGGGCGGGAATGAGGATGATGGGTGCGGTCACGCGGGAAGGACGGTTGCTGGATTTCGGGGTCAGCACTATGGTCCGCGCGCTTCTAGTCGAGGTGGCCCCCGGGTGCAAACGCGTGCCTGGCGGCGGCCGTCCTGCCACTGCTTGAGGGATCGCGTCCGGTATGGCCAGCATGGAGGTCAACAAGGCGTTCGCCGCCGTCCTTACGGCCGGCATCGCCTTCATGGTGTCGGGACTGGTCGGGAGGATCGTCGTCTCTCCCCAGCGCCTGCATGAGCCCGCCATCCAGATCGGGGAGGTGGCCGCCGCGCCGACCCAGGCCCCCGCCCCCGAGGCACAGCTTGAGCCGATCGCCCCGCTTCTGGCCAATGCTGATCCGCAGAGGGGCGAGGCCCTGGCCAAGCGCCTCTGCGCCTCCTGCCACACCTTCAACGAGGGCGGGCGGAATGGCGTTGGGCCGAACCTCTACGGCATCATCGGCGCGGCGCACGGCCATGTGGAGGGCTTCAACTACTCCTCCGCCCTCAAGGGCAAGGAGGGGCCCTGGAGCTACGAGGAGATGAATGCCTGGCTGCACAAGCCGAGCACCTACGCTCCCGGCACCCGCATGGCCTTCGCTGGCATCAGCAGCGCCCAGCAGCGGGCGGATGTCATCGCCTATCTGAAGAGCATCTCCCCGAACGCGCCGCCGGTGCCGCCGGCGCAGTAACCCGGGCCGGCGGGCATGGAAGGGTTCGTCGCGGCGGCGGAAGCGGCCGCGGATGCGGCGGGGGCGGTCATCCGCCCCCTCTTCCGTTCCGCCCTGCTGGTCGAGGCGAAGGGCGACGCCTCCCCGGTCACGGAGGCCGACCGCCAGGCGGAACTGGCGATGCGCGCCCTGCTGCGGCAGCGCTTCCCGGAGCATGGCATCTGGGGCGAGGAATTCGGGCAGGAACGGCCGGAGGCCGAGTTCCTCTGGGTGCTGGACCCGATTGACGGCACCCGTGCCTTCGTCACCGGCCGGCCGCTCTTCGGCACGCTGATCGGGTTGCTGCATCGCGGCCGCCCGGTGCTGGGGCTGATCGACCAGCCGGCGACGGGCGAGCGCTGGATCGGGCTTGCCGGCCAGCCTACCCGCTTCCGCTCCCCCATGGGCGGCACGCCGCGCTGCCGCCCCTGCCCCCGGATGGCGGAGGCGGAACTGTCCTGCACCAGCCCCGACATCTTCGCGCCGGAGGACCGGACGGGCTTCGAGCGGCTGCGCGCCGCCGCCCGTCGCGTGACCTGGGGCGGGGACTGCTATGCCTATGGTCTGGTGGCGCTCGGCCTGGTGGATGTGGTGGCGGAGGCGACCTTGAAGCCCTGGGACTGGGCTGCCCTGGTCCCGGTGGTGGAGGGCGCCGGCGGGCGCGTCACCGGCTGGGACGGCAAGCCCCTGACCCTGGAAAGCGACGGCCGGGTCCTGGCGGTGGGCGACCCGGCGCTGCTGGCCGAGGCGGTGGCGCTGCTGGCTGGTTAGGGGCCTGACCCGGCCAGGGCTGCGGCGGCGCGGCCGAGGAATTCCCGCAGCTTCACCGGGTCCTTCCCGCCTGCGGCGTCCTCGACCCCGGAATTGACGTCCACCCCGGCCGGCCGGACCGTCCGGATCGCTTCCTCCACATTGCCGGGCCGGAGCCCGCCGGCGAGATAGACAGGCAGCGGCGCCAGGGCCGCGACGATGGCCCGGCTGATCGCCCAGTCATGCACCCGCCCGGTGCCGCCCAGCCGGTCCGCGGTCCGGGAATCCAGCAGCAGGGCATCCGCATCCGCGGCATGGGCCAGGGCGTGGCCGAGCGCCTCCGGGCCGGTGACGTGCACGGATTTGATGAGGCGCCGCCCGGGCAGCAGGCTGCGGAGGCGCCGCAGCCCCTCCACCGGCAGATCACCATGGATCTGCACCGTCCCAGCCCCCGTGATCGCCGCGAGCCGCACAATTGCCTCGGGGTCCAGGAGATGGGTGACGAGCACGGTTTCCGCTTCCGGGGGCAGGCCGCGGATGATGGCGGCGGCCCTGGCCGGGTCGATCGCATCCTCCGCCCGGTGGGTGAGACCGGCGAGGAAGCCGAGCGCCGTCGCGCCGCTGCCGAGGGCCAGGCTGGCCTCCTCCGGCGTCCGGATCCCGCAGATCTTCAGGAAGGGGGGCGGTCCTTGCCGCGCCTTCCCATGCCGGCCTCCTCTTCCGCCCATCGCGGGCCTTTGCGCGCGGAAGGGCGGACCGGCGCAGTTGCCCAAGCTCTCGCGACCCACCAATCTTCCAATATGCTCCGTCGCGACCTGTTGGCCTCGGGCCTTGCCCTTGGCGCCGCCACCATCCTGCCCCGCTCCTCCCGGGCGGCCAACCCTGCCGATCTGGCTGGGGCGGCGGGCGTCACCCGCGTCCATGCCCTCTCCCTTCTGGGGGAGCCGGCCCTGCCGCCCGACTTCCCTCATTGGCCCTGGGTGAACCCGGAGGCGCCGAAGGGGGGCGAGATCGTGCTCACCGCCCTCGGCAGCTATGACAGCTTCAACGCCTTCATCCTGCGCGGCACGCCGGCGGTGGGCCTGGGGAATCTCTACGACACGCTGCTGAAGGACAGCGCGGACGAGGCCAGTACCGAATACGGCCATCTGGCCGAGGTGATCGAGATGCCGGCCGACCGCATGTGGGTCGCCTTCGAGCTCCGCGACCAGGCGCGCTGGCATGACGGCAAGCCCATCACCGCCGAGGACGTGATCTGGACCTTCCACGCCCTGCGCCAGCACGGGCGTCCCTTCTGGCGCACCTACTGGGCCGATGTGACGGAGGTGGTGGCGGAGGGGCCGAGGCGCGTGGTCTTCCGCTTCCGCGACAACACCAACCGCGAATTGCCGCTGATCCTCGGCCAGATGCCGGTGCTGCCGAAGCACTGGTGGGAGGGGCGCGACTTCAGCAAGCCGACGCTGGATGTCCCGCTCGGCTCCGGCCCCTACCGGATCGAGCGCTTCGAGCCGGGGCGCAGCATCACCTATCGCCGGGTCGAGGACTACTGGGGCCGCGACCTGCCGACGATGAAGGGCACCAATAATTTCGGCGCCATGCGCTACGAGTATTTCCGCGACGCGACCGTGGCGCTGGAAGCCTTCAAGGCCGGGCAGATCGACTTCCGCACCGAGAACATCGCCAAGGAATGGGCCACCGCCTACGACTTCCCGGCGGTGCGCAACGGCTTGGTGAAGCGCGACGAGATCAGGCACGAGCTGCCGACCGGCATGCAGGGCTTCATCATGAACCTGCGCCGGCCGCTTTTCCAGGACGCGCGGGTGCGGCGGGCGCTGATCGAGGTCTTCGACTTCGAATGGATGAACGCCAACCTGTTCTACGGCAGCTACACCCGCACGAAGTCCTACTTCTCCAATTCCGAACTGGCCTCGAGCGGCCTGCCGGAGGGGCGGGAGAAGGAGATCCTGGAGAAGTACCGCGGCCGCGTCCCGGAGGAGGTCTTCACCAAGGAATACACGCTGCCGGTCACGGACGGTTCCGGCAACAACCGCGAAGGGTTGCGCCGGGGGCTCGCCCTGCTGCGCGAGGCCGGCTGGACCGTGCGCGAGCGCAAGCTGGTGAATGCCAAGGGCGAGCCCTTCGCCTTCGAGATCCTGCTGGACGGCCCGAGCTTCGAGCGCGTCGCCCTGCCCTATGTGCAGTCCCTGCAACGCCTGGGCATGGAGGTGCGCGTCCGCACCGTGGATCCGGCGCAGTACGAGAAGCGCATGGATGCCTTCGACTACGACATGACGGTGGATGTCATCCCGCAGAGCCTCTCGCCCGGCAATGAGCAGCGGGACTTCTGGACCTGCGCCGCGGCGAAGCAGGATGGCAGCCGCAACCGTATCGGCATCTGTGATCCGGTGATCGACGAATTGGTGGAACTCATCATCAACGCGCCGGACCGGGCGGAACTGGTGGCCCGCTGCCGGGCGCTGGACCGGGTGCTGCTCTGGCACAACTATGTCGTGCCGCATTGGCACATCCAGACCTTCCGCGTGGCCTATTGGGACAAATTCGGCCGGCCGCCGCGCAATCCGCGCTATGCCCTCGCCCTCGATAGCTGGTGGATCGAGCGCGGCCGGGAGGGCACGGTGGAGCAGGGCAAGCGCGAAACGCGCCAGCAGCAGTAGCAGGCATCCATGGGGGCCTATCTCCTTCGCCGCCTGCTGCTGGTGGTGCCGACGCTGCTCGGCATCATCCTGATCAATTTCGCCGTGGTGCAATTCGCCCCGGGCGGCCCGGTGGAGCAGATGCTGGCGGAGCTGAAGGGTCAGGGCGGCAGCGCCGTCGGCCGCATCTCCGGCGAATCCCAGGGCGAGCTGCGCAGCCAGACGCAGCAGCGCGGCGAGGGCGGCGAGGCCAGCCGCTATCGCGGCGCCCGCGGCATGGACCCGGCCGTGGTCGCCGAGATCGAGAGGGCCTTCGGCTTCGACAAGCCCTGGTATGAGCGGCTCGGCACCATGCTGGCCGGCTATGCGCAGTTCGACCTCGGCCGTAGCCTGTTCCGCGATCGGCCGGTGGCGGAGCTGATCCTGGAGAAGATGCCGGTCTCCATCTCCCTCGGCCTCTGGTCCACGCTCATCATCTATCTGGTCTCGATCCCGCTCGGCATCCGCAAGGCGGTGCGGGACGGGTCGCGCTTCGATGTCTGGACCTCGGCGGTGGTGCTGGTGGGCTATGCCATCCCCGGCTTCCTCTTCGCCATCCTGCTGGTGGTGCTGTTTGCGGGCGGGAGCTTCCTGCAGATCTTTCCGCTGCGCGGACTGCTTTCCTCCGGCATGGAGGGGGCGCCGCTATGGGACCGGGCGGTGGACTATGCCTGGCACATGGTGCTGCCGACGCTCGCGCTGGTGATCGGCGGCTTCGCCAGCTTGACCATGCTGACCAAGAACTGCTTCCTGGACGAGATCCACAAGCAGTACACGATCACCGCAAGGGCCAAGGGGGCGGGGGAGCGGCGCGTGCTCTACGGCCATGTTTTCCGCAACGCCATGCTGCTGATCATCGCCGGCTT
Source organism: uncultured Acetobacteraceae bacterium (assembly GCA_937930165.1). Lineage (GTDB taxonomy): Bacteria > Pseudomonadota > Alphaproteobacteria > Acetobacterales > Acetobacteraceae > CALGVL01. The sequence goes on along the minus strand of CALGVL010000348.1, from coordinate 714 downwards.
CCCCTCGGCCTTCATCGGCATGCTCTTCACCGGGCAGTTGCTGGTGGAGATCATCTTCTCGCTGGATGGGCTGGGGCTGCTGGGCTTCGAGGCGGCGATCCGCCGCGACTATCCGGTGATGTTCGGCACGCTCTACATCTTCACCCTGCTCGGCCTGCTCATGCAGATCGCGAGCGACTTCACCTACACCCTGGTCGATCCGCGGATCGATTTCGAGGCGCGGCGATGAGCGCGGGGAGCGAAACGGCCAGGCCAGGGGCCGCCGAGCTGCGTCCTCCGCGCCAGGGCTGGCTGAACCTCTCCCCGCTGACCCGCCGGCGCCTGGCCAATTTCCGCGCCAACCGGCGCGGCTGGTGGTCGCTCTGGATCTTCGCGGCGCTGTTCGTCGTGACGCTCTTCGCTGAGTTCATCGCCAATGACCGGCCGCTGCTGGCGCGGGTGGACGGGCAATGGTACGTCCCCGTGCTGGTGGACTACGCCGAGAGCGACGTCATCCCGGACGGGCTGCCGACCGAGGCCGACTGGCACGACCCGGTGCTGCAGCAGGAGGTCCAGGCGAAAGGCTGGATGGTCTGGCCGCCGATCCCCTATTCCTACAACTCGATCGTGCGGGACCTCGAACAGCCCGCGCCCTCGCCGCCGAGCCGGCGGAACTGGCTGGGCACCGACGACCAGGCGCGGGACGTGCTGGCGCGGGTGATCTACGGCTTCCGC
>CALGVL010000347.1 GCA_937930165.1 uncultured Acetobacteraceae bacterium | reverse complement strand
GGACCGGCAGGCACTGCCACATCACCCTGACCATGCTGGCGCACGCCTATCTCGCCATCCTTCGCCGGCAAGCCGTGGCGCGCGGGGGGGGAGGACGAGCAGCAACACGCCGCCGACCTGCTGCCCCTCACCGTGCCGGAAGTGCGACGCCTGCTCTGGCCGCTGGTCTGGCACCAGCCGCCAAGACCCGCTGCCGTCCTGTGCTGGTCCGATTGGCGCAGACGCCACCAGCAACGTGCCCGCAAATGCCACTGGCGCAAATGCACAGGACAGCTTGAATCAGCTGTAATATTAGCGGGCTTCGTCGGGCTGATGGCGCCACACCTCGCGCGCTGGCCGCGCGATCCGCTGCACGCGGCTCTGCTGCGCCGCGCGGCGGCGATCGGGGCGGTTCACCCGCCCCAGGGTCGGACCTGCCAAAGGGCGCGGACCGAGGCATCCACCTGCATCGCCATGTCGCGATAGGTGGCTCCCACCAAAGGCCGCAGCGGAAGGGAGACTTTCTGCGCCTCCTGCAGGAAGTCGGGATCGGCCAGGGCCTCGGCGAAGGCCCGTTCCAGCCGGGCACGGATCGGGGCCGGCAGCCCCGGCGGCCCGGCTATGCCGCGGGCGGAGCCGGCGACAATGTCGAAACCCTGCTCGCGGAAAGTCGGCACATCCGGCGCCGCCTCCCAGCGCCGCGCCGCCGCCTGGCCCAGCGACCGCACCCGCCCCTCCCGCATTGCCGCCAGGATCTCCGCCATATTCCCGACGCCAACCTCGACATGCCCACCTAGTACCTGGGCCAGCAGCGGCGCCGCGCCGGGGAAGGGCACATGGACCATCGGCTCCAGCTTTGCCAAACCCTCGAGACTCAGCATCAGCAGGTGATCGTCCGAGCCGACGCCGGTGGTGCCGTAATTCATCCGCCCCGGCCGCGCTCTGGCTGCCTGCACCAGATCCTGCAAGGTGCGCAGCGGCGAATTGGCGGCGACATAGATGGTGCCGGGATCGTCCACGACATTCGCCAGGAAGGTAAATTCCAGCGGCCGATAGCGGACTTGGCGTTCGAGCGGGAAGGTGTTGATGGCCGGCACCGCCAGCGCGCCAAGGGTGTGGCCATCCGGCGCGGCATTGAACAGCGCCTCGAAGCCGACCTGACCGCCCGCGCCGGCGCGGTTGGTGACGACAAAGCGCGCTCCAGGAATGCGCTGCGCCACGAAGGGCAGAATGATACGCGCCATCACGTCCACCCCGCCGCCTGGCGGGAAGGGGACGACGACCTCAATGGGCCGGTCCCCCGGCCAAGCCTCCTGGGCGTTCAGCAAGGTCGGGGCAGTAAGCATGGCAACGGCCGCCCCGAGGGCCCGGCGGGTGATCATGATCGCATTCCTCCCGGTTTCGTGCCCCGGAGGGTGCGGGCCGCGGCGCGCGCGGTCAAGCGCGCACCGCCATTCAGACCACCTGGTTCTTCAGCACAGCCTCCCCGCGCCAGAGCCGGTCGAGATTCTCCAGCAGCAAATCGAGCACATTGTCCTCGTAGCGACGGGTCTCGCCGGCCGTGTGCGGGGTGATCAGCACATGCGGCATGGCCCAGAGCGGACTCTCAGCCGGCAGCGGCTCGGTTTCCGTGCAATCCAGCGCCGCGCCGGCGATGCGGCCAGCGGCCAGCGCCTCGACCAGGGCGGATTCCACGCAGACCCGGCCGCGGGCGACATTGATCAGGTAGGCGGAAGGCCGCATCAGGCGCAGCGCCTCGGCGTCGATCAGCCCCTGGGTCTCCGGCGTCAGCGGGCAGGTGAGGGCGACGAAATCCGCCTGCGGCAGCAACTCCTTCAGCCGGTCCATCCCGTACACGGCATCGGCGCCGTTGCTTCCGCCGGCCGGATCCCGGCGGATGCCCAGGACCTTCAGGTCAAATGCCTTTGCCAAATGCGCCAGCCGCCCGCCGATGCGGCCCAGGCCGACGATCAGCAAGGTCTTACCGCCGAGTTCGTCCTCCCGTCGGTCGAGGTCGCCGATCATGCCGCGCCAGTGGCGTTTCGCCTGGTTGTCCCGCGCCTCCGGCAGCCGCCGGCTGAGTGCCAGGATCAGTGCCATGGCATGCTCTGCGACCGCCCGTGCATTGACACCCTGGGCGCTGGCCAGGCGGATGCCGGCGCCGCGCAGCGCCTCCTTGCCATACTGGTCCGTACCGGCGCTGATCGACTGGATGAAGCGCAGCTTCGATGCCCGCGCGATCAGCCCGTCGTTCCACAGGCCGGAGATGACCAGCACATCCGCTGCGCCGATGCCCTCCTCCAGCGCCGCACGGTCGCGCACTTCGATGCTGCGGATGCCGGTGTTCCGGAGGAGGAAGCGGTCCTGCAAGCGATAGGCAGGGTGAGCGAAGCAGATGGTCAGCGCGTCTCTGGCTGGAAGCATGGATGAACCTTATGGCGTTACGGGATCGCCGCGCCGCTGCGGTCGGCGTCGGCGGGTGGCCGGGAAATCCGGTGCACCGTCCAGCAATAGCATCATCGCCGCGGCCCTGCGCAACAGGCGTTGCTAGAGTAGGGCACGCAACAGCTTGAAGCCCGAGTACGCGCACGGGCGGAGGTGATGCCGCCACCGGATCCTCGCGGCGTGCCTTTCCCGGCAGGATGTCGGGTCTGGCGGATGTGGCCAGCCTCGGCGCAAGCCTGGAACCGGCTTTGCCGCCATGGGCCAGACCAAAGCGGCGCTGCAGGTCGCCCAACCTCTGGGTGCGGCAGGCGGGCACCGGCACACCCTCCTGCCACCCCGCGCTGTCCTGGGCTGGTCGCGCGAGACAATCCCTCGGCTGGCCCGATCAGCCCTCCATCGCTGCCTGGCCCGTTGCGGCATCACCCACCTGCCCAAGGATGAAGAGGGCTCCTTCAGGAGGAAGCGCTCCGCCAGAACCGTGGGCAGCCCCGCGCCCACCTGCACGCTTCTGTGGCGGCCAACAACTTCGCCGCCTCTTGGCCATGACGCATCTCCAAAGCAGGTTCGGAACGTAACTGCACGGTTCGCCATAGACCGCGTTCCTCATGATGTCCGTCTCGGCGGTAGGCGGCAGTTCCGTGATCTGGAGAAGTACTACCTCTACGCCACCCGCTCCGGGCGTCCGATGGAGGAGATCCGCGCCCTCGCCGCGCGCAAGATGCATGAGGGCACCGCCCTGGCCGCGGTCAACCGGCCGGGCCTGGTGGCACTGGCATGCGGCATGGCATCGCGCTGGCCAGCCATGACGACACCACGCTGGATGGCGTGGCCCGTTCCGTCGAGGAGGGCGTCGTATTCGCGGAGTTCCCGACGACGCGGGACGCGGCGTCCTGCCGTGACCATGGCATCACCGTGGTGAGGGGGGCACCGGACCTGATCCGTGGCGGCTCGCATTCCGGCGATATCGCAGCGGAGGCGCCGGCGCGGGAGGGACGGCTGGATGCACTTTCCTCCGACTATGCGCCTGTGAGCCTGCTGATGGCGGCCTTCCAATTGCCTGAGCGCGTGCCGGGGATCGGCCTGCCGCAGGCGATTGCGATGGTCACGCGCAATCCGGCGCGCGCCACCGGCCTGACCGACCGGGGCGAGATCGCGCCGGGAAAGCGCGCCGATCTGGTCTGGGTGCGCCGGGGCGGCGAAGTGCCCGTGGTGCACCAGATCTGGCGCGGCGGCGGGAGGGTGGCCTGAGGTGGCGGGCGGCGTCTGCCGGGCGTGATCGTGCCCGAGGTCACCGCCCCGCCCGAGATCCTGGCGCGGCTGGCGCGGCGCGTTGCCGTGGCGGCTGCACCGCCTGAGCTAACCATGATGAACGACGGCGCGCCGGAGGCTGCGGCCGAGCACCTCATCGCCCATCTGCGCGCCCGTACCGCCGGCCTCGCCCTGCGCTGAGCCGCGGATGGCGGGCAGCGACCCGATACCTTCGTGATGGATCCTGTCCCGCTGGCGGCGTCATATGGATTCCGGTGAGGGGCGGCTGGGAGGAGGCTGGGGGCTATTGCTTGGGAGCGGGCCCATGGCGCGGATCGTCGAGCATCTGCCGGGTGGCGCGGGATGCGACCGAGGCACGGCACTATCAGGCGATCTGGCTATGGGCGCAGGGGCGGACCCTCCTCGCAGTGGCCGAGGTGCTGGTCTTCGTGCCGCGCTGGGTGGACGAACTGGCACAGCGCTACAACGCCTTTGGCCCGGGGGCCTTGGACGATCAACGGCGCCGGAGCAGCCGGACGGAGGCGCTGCTGGCGCGCATCCGGGCGCTGCTGCGCCGCACTGGCGGCATGGGGGCGAGGGGCGGGCTCTCCTTCCTCGACCTGACCCTGGACCAGGATGCACACCGCGTCACCCGGAACGGGCGGGTGCTGCATCTGGCCCGACGGAGTACCGGCTGCTGGAATTCCTGATGCGGCATCCCGGCCGGGTCTTCTTCTGCGAGCAGTTGTTGGATGCCGTTCCGCTGGCTACGCGCTGGATGTGGAGGCTCCCTGGAACCTCCAGGGGAGCCTACCGGCCATCTCTGCAATTTTCGGATGGCGGCACGGCCGGCGGGACCTGCCGGTTCCCCTCGTGCCGATCCCGGTACAGCGCCGCACGCGCCAGCAGCATCAGGGTGACCGGCGTGGTGATCGTCACGAAGACCGCAATCAGCACCTCATGCAGCACCGGGCGCGTCTGCAGCACGGAGAAGCAGAGCATCGAGGCGATCAGCACGCAGCCGATCCCCAGGGTGGTGCCCAGAGTCGGGGCATGGACCCGTTCGTAGAAGCTCCCGAGCCGCAGCAGCCCCAGCGAGCCGGTCAGCGTCAGGCCGGCGCCGAGCAGCAGGAACAGCGCAACGGGCAGCGCCGCCCAGAACGGCAGATCCGGCACGGACATCACTCGATCACCTCGCCGCGCATCAGGAATTTTGCCAGCGCCGCCGTCGAGACGAAGCCGAGCAGGGCGATGACCAGCGCCGCCTCGAAGTAGAGCGTGCTCCCGGTGCGGATGCCGAAGGTCAGCAGCAGCATCATGGCATTGACGTAGAGTGTGTCGAGCCCGAGCACCCGATCCTGCGCGCGCGGGCCGCGGAGCAGGCGGAATGTCGCACAGGCCATCGCCAGGCCCAGGAGAAGCTGGGCCAGGAGAATGGACCAGGTGAGCAGCGCCGCGGTCATTCGAAGATCTCCATCAGCCGCCTTTCGTAACGGCCCTTGATGATCTGGATCCAGGTCTCCTCCTCGATCAGGTCGAGGACATGGATCAGCACCGTGCCTGCGGCTGAATCGAATTCCACCCAGATCGTGCCAGGCGTGGCCGTGATGATGCAGGCCAGCGTCGCCAGCCCGTAGGGATTGCGCATCTCGAGCGGGATGCGCACGAACCCCGATCTCCGGTCCCGCCGCCGCGGATTCAGGATGATCCGGGCGACGGCGACGTTGGAGCGGATGATGTCGCTCAGGACGATGAGGGCCAGCCGCAAGGCCACGCCCGGACGCCGGAACCTGGCCTTCGGCGGGCGCAGCGGCACCAGCGCCCAGGAGGCGCCGAGCGCCAGGACGGCGCCCAGGACCACGCTGCCGGGCGCCATGCTCTGGCTGAGAAGCAGCCACAGGAGCAGCAGGCCCGCCGTCAGCAGGGGGTAGGGCAGTACCCGTCTCATCCGCCACCCCCGCCAGCCCGGGGAGCCGACAACACATCGCGGACATAGTCCTGTGGCACATGCAGCGATTGGGCTGTGGCCCGCATGTAGTTCATGGCCGGTCCTGCCCCCACCGTCAGCCCGATGCAGAGCAGCAGCAGCAGGATGACGGGGGCGATCTCGATCAGGCGCACGCGCGGCACCACACTATCCGTCGGCGCCCAGAAGACGTTGATGCCGGCGCGGAGCATGGCGATGACCGTCGCCAGCCCGGACAGGATCAGCGCCGCGAGCAGCGCCCAGGTCGTGCCGGGCACGGCCCCTGTGCCGCCCGGTGCGGGGGCGAGCAGCGGCGCCAGCATGGCGAATTTGGCCAGGAAGCCGGAGAGCGGCGGCAGGCCCGCCAGCAGCAGGGCGCAGCCCATGAAGCTCATGCCGAGGATTGCCATGGTCGCCGGGATGGCGACGCCGACCTCTTCCTCTTCCAGGCCCTCTTCCTCGCCGAAGGCCTCCCTGGTCACCGCCAGCACATCCGCACCGACCTCGCGGCCGCGCTCCACCAGTTCAATCAGCAGGAAGAAGGCGCCGATGGCGAGGACGGAACTTGCCAGGTAGAAGAGCGCGCCGCCGGTCACCGAGACCTGCCCCAGGCCGATCGCCGCCAGCAGCGTGCCGGAGGAGACCAGTACGCTCGCCCCGGCCAGGCGTGCCATGTCCTGGGTCGCGAGCACGGCGATGGAGCCGAAGGCGATCGTCAGCAGCCCGCCCGTCAGCAGCCAGGTGCTGCCGAACCCGGCCGCATCCCCTGCTTCCGTGCCGAACAGCAGCAGCCAGAGCCGCAGCACGGCGCAGATGCCGACCTTGCTGAGGATGGAGAGGAGCGCCGCGGCCGGGGTGCTGGCGGCGGCATAGGTGGTCGGCAGCCAGAAGCCGAGCGGCCACATCGCCGCCTTGATCAGGAAGGCAATGCCCAGGATTGCGGCGCCTGCCTCCAGCAACGCCCGGTCCTGGCCGGTGATGTTGGGAACCCGGGTAGCCAGGTCGGCCATGTTGAGGGTGCCGGCCACGCCGTAGATCAGGCTCACCCCGATCAGGAAGACCAGCGACGCCGTCAGGTTGACCGCGACATAGTGCAGTCCGGCCCTGACCCGCAGGATGCCCGAACCATGCAGGACCAGGCCGTAGGAGGCGGCCAGCATGACCTCGAAGAAGACGAACAGGTTGAAGAGGTCGCCGGTCAGGAAGGCGCCGTTGAGTCCCATCAGCTGGAACTGAAGCAGCGGATGGAAATGCGAGCCCTTGCGGTGCCAGCGTGCCAGCGAGAAGACCAGGACGGCGAGCGCGAGGAGGCTGGTCAGCACCAGCATCAGCGCCGCCAGCCGGTCAGCTACCAGCACGATGCCGAATGGCGAAGGCCAGTCGCCGAGCAGATAGGCGCGCAGCATGGGAGTGCCGGCACCCGCCGGCCTGTCGGCCAGGTAGAGCAGGAGGACCGCCACGCAGAGCAGCAGCAGGACGGACAGGAGGCCGAGAGCGGCCTTGAGGTTGCGGCTCCGGTCGCCAATCAGCACCATCACGGCCCCGGCCAGCAGCGGCAGCACGACCGGCACGATGACCAGGTGATCCATCACGCTCCTCACGAATCGCGCTCCCTGCCGTCCACATGGTCGGTGCCGGTCAGCCCGCGCGCGGCCAGGAGGACCACCAGGAACAGTGCCGTGGTCGCGAAGCTGATGACGATGGCGGTGAGGACCAGCGCCTGCGGCACGGGATCGGCGAACTGGCCGGGATCGCCGGTCCCGCCCGGCCCGAGGATGGGCGCCGCGCCCAGCCGGAGCCGCCCCATGGCGAAGATGAAGAGGTTGACGGCGTAGGACAGCAGCGACAGGCCGATGATGACCTGGAAGGTCCGCGGCCGCAGCAGCAGCCAGACGCCGGAGCCGGCGAAAATGCCGATGCCGAGGGCGAGGATGAGTTCCATCAATCCTCTCCCACGACTGCGGGGGCCCGGACCAGGGCCGGTGCATCGGCGCGCGGAAGCGCCCGATGCCCGCGGATGGACTGGTGGGCGAGCGCGATCAGGTTCAGCACCGTGGCCCCGACCACCAGCAGGAAGACGCCGAGATCGAAGAGCAGGGCGCTCGCCACCGGCATGGTCCCGATGCCGGGGAGGTCCGCATAGTCGAAATAGGAGGTCAGGAAAGGATAGCCGAAGGCCCAGGCAGCGGCCCCGGTGCCTGCCGCGAGCAGGAGGCCCAGGCCCATCCAGCGCAGTGGGAGGATGCGCAGCCTGCCCTCCACCCACCGGGTCCCGCCGGCCATGTATTGCACGATGATCGCGATCGACATGGTCAGCCCCGCCACGAAGCCGCCACCGGGCAGGTCATGGCCGCGGAGGAGCAGGAACAGGGCCACCACACCGATCACAGGGAAAAGCAGCCGCATGATCAGGGACGGGATCAGCAGCCAGTCGGCGACGGTGTCGCCGACCTGCCGGTCTGGCCGGGCATCGTCCTGGGCGTTCTGGATGCGCTGCTGCTCCGGCACCTCGATGCTCTCCGGGGCGGGGCGGAACCGGCGCAGCAGCGCATAGACGGTCAGCGCCACCACGCCGAGGACGGTGATCTCACCCAGCGTGTCGAAGCCGCGGAAATCCACCAGGATGACGTTGACGACATTGGTGCCGCCGCCCTCCGCATAGGCCCGCTCCAGGAAGAAGCGGGAGATGCCGTCGGGTGGTGGCCATGTCATCACAACATAGGCCAGCGCCGCCAGCCCGCCGCCCGCCAGCACGGCAATCACGAGGTCACGGAGGCGCCGCACCCTGGCCGCGGCCTCCGCCATGCGTGTGGCCGGTTCCGCATCCTCGATGCGCCGCGGCAGCCAGCGCAGGCCGAGCAGCAGCAGGATCGTGGTCACGACCTCGACCAGGAGCTGCGTCAGGGCGAGATCGGGTGCGGAGAGCCAGACGAAGGTGACGCAGGTGACCAGACCGGCGCCGCCCAGCAGGATGAGCGCGGCCACCCGGTGGAACTTGGCCTTCCAGGCGGCGCCAAGGGCGCAGGCCGCGCCGACGATCCAGACCAGCGCCAGGGCGGGATCGATGGCCGAGGACGCGAGCCTGCCCGGCGCCAGCCCGCGCAGCCAGAGCGTCCAGGCCGCCGCCAGGACCACAACGCAGACCAGCAGCCGCAATTGTGGCTGGAGGCGGCGGGTGCCCAGGATCCGCTCCAGCCGCCGTGCGAGCCGCCAGGAGAGGAAGACCATGGTCTGCTCGAAGATGCGCTGGCCCTCGATCCAGCGCAGCAGGGGCGTGCCCTCGGGGCCGTCCTGCAGGCGCCGCTGCAGCAGCAGGTAGAGCACGACACCGCCGGCGAGCGCGACCAGGCTCATCACCAGGGGCGGGCTGAAGCCGTGCCAGACGGTCAGGCTGTAGGCAGGCGTGGCCGCCCCGAGCACGGAACGCACGGCCATGTCCAGGAACGGCCCGATCGTGGCCGCCGGGAGGACGCCAACCATGATGCATGCCAGCACCAGGATCTCCACCGGGAAGCGCATCCAGGCCGGCGGCTCGTGCGGCTGGCGCGGCAGGTCCACCGGATCGGGGCCGAAGAAGGCTCCATGAATGAAGCGCAGCGAATAGGCGACGCTGAAGGCGCTCGCCAGCGTCGCGGCGACGGGGAGCATGCCGTGGAAGGGAGGCACCGGCGCCGATGCGATCAGGGATTCGGCGAAGAACATCTCCTTGGACAGGAAGCCGTTGAGCAGCGGCACACCGGCCATGGCGGCGGCGGCGACCAGGGCCAGCCGCGCAGTGAAGGGCATGGAGCGGTTCAGGCCGGAGAGGCGCCGGATGTCGCGCGTGCCCGTCTCATGGTCGATGATGCCCGCGGCCATGAACAGCGAGGCCTTGAAGGTCGCGTGGTTCATGATGTGGAAGATGGCCGCGACCATGGCCAGCTCGCTGTTGAGGCCGAGCAACAGCGTGATCAGCCCCAGATGGCTGATGGTCGAATAGGCCAGCAGGCCCTTCAGGTCGTTCTGGAAGATCGCGACATAGGCGCCCAGCAGCAGCGTGACCAGCCCGGCCGCCCCGACGATCCAGAACCAGGCCTCGGTGCCTGCCATCACTGGCCACAGCCGCGCCAGCAGGAACACGCCGGCCTTCACCAGCGTGGCCGAATGCAGATAGGCCGAAACCGGGGTCGGGGCGGCCATGGCGTGCGGCAGCCAGAAATGGAAGGGAAATTGCGCGCTCTTGGTCAGCGCCCCCAAGGCGATCAGGACCAGCGCCGGCAGGTAGAGGGGGTGCGAGCGGATGCTGTCGCCCGAGGCCAGGACGCGGTCGAGGTCATAGCTGCCGACGATATGGCCCAGCACCAGCATGCCGGCGAAGAGCGCCAACCCGCCGGCCGCGGTGATGGTCATCGCCATGCGCGCGCCGTCGCGCGCGCTTGGCAGATGGTACCAGTAGCCGATCAGGAGGAAGGAGAAGAGGCTGGTCAGCTCCCAGAAGAAGTCCAGCTGGATCAGGTTGCCCGAGAGCACCACGCCCAGCATGGAGCCCATGAAGGCGAGGAGGAAGGCGAAGAAGCGCGGTACCGGATCCTCGGCCGACATGTAGTAGCGCGCATAGAGCACCACGAGCAGGCCGATGCCCGTCACCAGCCCCGCAAAGATCCAGGCGAAGCCATCCATCCTTAGGACGAAGCGGAGCCCCAGGCCTGGCATCCATCCCATCTCGTAGCGGGCCACGCCGCTCTGCTCCACCACCGGATAGAAGGCCCAGACGATGAGCAGGCAGGCGAAGGTGGTCATGCCGGCCAGCCAGGCCGCGGCGTTGCGGGCATGGGTGGGCAGGAGGCCGGCGGCGATCGCACCCGCATAGGAAAGGCCGATCAGGGCCAGGAGCAGCATGTCGTCGGGCATCCGGTCCCCTGCGGTCTATGCGGTCGGGGTACCGGCGGTGCCGGGGGGCGGCGTGGCGCGGCGCAGGCGCATCATTCCTCCTCCGCCCCGTGGTCCGGGGCTGCCGCGGAGGAGTCGGCCTGTTGCAGCAGTGCCAGGACCGCCTCGGGCGATTCTGCCTGCCGCAGCCCGCGCAGCACCTGCTGCTGGCGCAGCGGCCGGCAGATCCGGGACAGGGCCGGCAAGAAGCCCTCCGGCGAGTCGGCCGGCCAGAGCACCAGGAAGACGAGATCGACCGGCTCCTCGTCCCGTGCCTCGAAATCGATCGGGCGGCGCAGCCGCGCGAAGAGCACGACGGGGCCATCCTTTCCCGCGAGCTGCGCATGGGGAAGCGCGACCCCTCGGCCGAGGGCCGTCGCGCCCAGGCGCTCACGGGCCTGCAGGGCGTCGAACACTTCCTGTTCCGGGCGGCCCAGCCGGCTGGCGGCCAGGGCGGAAAGAGTGCGGAGCAGCTCCGCCTTGTCGCCCGGGGCGAGGTCGAGGAAGACCCCGTCAGCGGAAAAGAGAGTCATCATCCCCATTGCTTGCTCCATCATGGCCGGGCGGTCCACCCCTGCGAAGCTGGCAGGACTGGCTACCTTCTTCCATCGCCTCCATTGCAGGCCAGGAAAGGAATCCTCGCCTAGCCTTCGTGCTGCGCTGGGCGTCTCCGGACCCGGGCAGCAGGCGGGAGGGCCCTTCGCCTGAAGGACCGCGGCGGAGGGGCCGTCGCGCGCTTCGGTCCTCGCCATCTCGCTTGTCCTCCGACCATCGGGGGCGCCGCAGGGCAACCCCCGGCCCGGGAAGCTGATCAGCCGGGCGCCGCGCGCCGGGCCAGGGCTGGGCCACAGTCGCCCCGGCAAAAGGGCGGGGGGCCGCGGATGCGGCGCCTGACGCCCCGCCGCTGCCGCAGCCCGGGCGAAAGCCTGTCCGGGCTTGTCTCCGGAGGCCGCCCGGTGATCCAATCCGTTGCAACATGGGAGGAAATCATGCCAACGAGACGTGCCATCCTGGCGGCCGGGGCCGCCCTGCTCACCACTCCAGCCATCGCCCAGCAACGCCCGATCCGGCTCGTCGTCACCTTTCCGCCGGGCGGCAGCACCGACATTCTTGCCCGTCTCATGGCGCCTGCCATGGAGCGCCACCTGGGCACCACCCTGGTGATCGAGAACCGCGGCGGGGCGAATGGCGCGGTCGCGATGGCCAGCGTGGCGCAGGCCGCGCCCGACGGCACCACCTTCGCGCTGGACGCAGGCGGGGCGACGACCAACCCGCACCTCATGCACGGGCTCGGCTTCGACTACGCCACCGCCTTCACGCCGGTGACCCAGGCCACCATCCTGCCGGCCCTGCTGGTCGTGCGCGGCGACAGCCCCATCCGCGATTTCGCGGCCTTCGTGGCGCATCTCCGCGCCAATCCGGGCCGCGAGAGCTATGGCAGTTCGGGCGTCGGCACCGGGTCTCACCTGGCGGGCGCGCTGCTCATGCGCCGGGCCGGCCTCCGGGCCACGCATGTGCCCTATCGTGGCGGGGCGGACCAGCTCAATTCCATTCGCCGCGGCGACACCCTGTTCACCTTCTCGACCATCCCGACCATCGCGGGCCTGATCAAGGACGGGGCCATCCGGCCGCTGGTGGCCTCGACCCCGCAGCGCGCGACGGCCTATCCCGATGTGCCGATCGTGGCGGAGAGCGGCTATCCCGGCTTCTCGATCTACGATTTCCATGGGGTGTATGCGCCCGCCGGCACGCCGGCGGATGCGGTGGCACGCATGGCGGCCGCCGTCCGGGCCGCGATGACCGATCCGGAACTGCAGCCGCGCTTCGTGCAGCTGGGCCTGGAGCCGGCGGCAAACGGAACGGAGGCGTTCAACGCCTTCCTCACCCAGCGCCGCGCGGAGATGGGGGAGCTGATCCGCGCCGAGCAGATCCGGCTCGAAGGATGAGCGCCCGCCGTGGTGCGTAGGGGCGCCGGCCAGGGGGCGCCTCACCTGTCCCGCTGGCCTTGAGGCTGCCGGCGCCCTTCCGGCAGGCCGGATGGGGCCGTGGGCGTGTGCTCCGGCTACTCCGGGAAGCGGATGCCGGGCGGCTCCTCATCCTCGGGTCAGGCCGGTTTTCCGAAGAGGGGCGGGCCGTCAGGCAGAGTCCGGCGCGGTGTCAGTCCACCGTGGCACCGGAAGCGCGGATAATGGGCGTCCAGGTCGCCAGCTCTTCGCGCACGAAGCGCTGCGCATCGTCGAGGAAGAGGCGGCCCGGTGCTGTCGCCGTCCCGGCATAGCGCCGGGCGACATCCGGCGCCGCCAGTGCCTCCCGCACCGCGGTGGCCAGGCGCTCCAGGATGGGACGCGGCGTGCGCGCCGGCGCGGCGATGCCGGACCATCCGTCCACCACCAGGTCCGGAAAGCCCGACTCGCGGAAGGTCGGGATATCCGGGAAGGCGGGGATGCGCTCGGGCCAGCTATGCGCCAGCGGGCGCAGCATGCCGCTGCGGATATTGGCGCTGGCCGCCGTCAGGCTGTCCACCATCATCGGCATGACGCCGCCGGCGACATCGGTGGCGATCTGCGCCGCGCCTCCGTTATCAGATCCGCCAATGTGCGGATCGGCAGGTCGGGGCGGACGAGGATCAGATAGGGCGTACTCATCACCATGGCGACATGGGCGAAGTCCCGGTCGGGATCCCAGGCCAGGCGGTCGCCATAAAGCACCTTGCCGACCACCATCGCGCTGATGACGGAGAGCACCAGGGTGTAGCCATCCGGTGCCGCGGGCGCGACCTGACCGGTGCCGAGCGTGGCGCCCGCGCCCGGGCGGTTGTCCACCAGGATCGTTCAGCCGATCCGGCGGGACATCTCGCCGGTCAGGATGCGGGCAATGATGTCAGTGGTGCCGCCCGGCGCGAAGGGCACGACGAAGCGGATCGGCTGCGCCCGCGGCCAGGGCGGCGAGGATTGCGCCCGGGCCACTGCCGGCGCGGCCAGACCGTCGCGCTGCGGGTCGGCGCCGCCCTCCAGGCGCCCGAAGACCGAGATGCTGGTGGGCGCCTTCCAGCACCTCCTGCAGAGCTGGGAGGAGGCGCGCGCGGCCGCCTTCGGTGGCAAGGACCTGCAGGATGTCCCCTTCGACGTCTATCTGCGCTTCCTGTGGCGGGAGATCTTCAGCAAGCCGAGCTATGTCGCGGCGCTGGAGCTGACGCTGGCGGCCCGCGTGGATACGGAGCTTGGTGAGCGGCTCCGGGAGGTCCTGGACAGCTGGGCCAGGGACCGAAGCGTGCGATGGCAGCAGTTGCTACGCTTCTCCGAAGTGCGGAAGGGGGAGGAGTTCCAGTACATGACCCTTTGCCTCCTCCGAGGCATGGCGATCCATACGAGCTTCAACAGAAGCGACGAGGTCAATGAGTCGATCCTGGCCTCCTGGATCAGATTGGCGACGGACCTGATTGCCGAGGAGCGGACGAAGGCCGAATCAGGCAAACCGGCGTCAGCCCCAGCTGCACTCCCGTCACGGCCGGCCCGCTCCAAAGGACAGCGGGGGTGAACCGACTTGCCGGATAGCCGGTGTGGTCCCGGTGATCGCGGTGCCTTCACTCAGGCGCAGCGGCATGAAGAGCCGGAGGCGCAACCCCGATAATTGGGCTGCCGGTCCGTGCTGTGCTTGACGCACTGCATTCCGGCGGGGAGGAAGGGGCATGCGGTTGAGAGCGATCCTGCCGGCCGCCGCCCTCTTCGGAACCGCGCCCCTTGCTGCGCTGGCGGTGCTGCTCCTGACCGGCGCTGCCGCGCCCGGGCCTGTGTTGCTGGCCATGGTCGGGGTCGCGGCCGTGCAATTCGGGCTGGCGCTGGCCTGGGCCCGCGATCTTGGGCGGGCCGAGGCGGCGCTGCGCCAGCCCGCGGAGATCCCGGACCCGGCGCCGGCCCCCATCCTCCCCGGCCTCGCCGCGCTGCTGCGCCAGGCTGAGCGGACAAGCCGTGCCCTGACCGACCGGGCCGATCGTGCCGAGGCCGCGCGGCGGGCCGAGGCGGCGATCCTGGAGGAACTGCCCGATCCGCTGCTGGTGCTCGGCGCCGACCAGCGGCTCCGCCGGGCCAATGCCGCGGCGCGACGGGAATTCGGCGCCGAGGCCGCCCAGCCGCTGCGCCACCCAGCCCTGCGCGCCGCTCTGGACCGCGCCGAGGCCGGCGGCGCGGCACAGACCTTCGAGCTGCTACTGCCCGTGCCGGTGCCGCGGGAGTGGCAGGCCACCGTCATCCCCCTTGACCCTGCTCTGGGCGGCGAGGACAGGTTCGTTTTGTGGCTGGCTGATCGCACGCGCGAGCGCGCGGTGGAGCGGATGCGCGCCGATTTTGTCGCCAATGCCAGCCA
>CALGVL010000346.1 GCA_937930165.1 uncultured Acetobacteraceae bacterium | reverse complement strand
CCCTACACGACGCTCTTCCGATCTGCCTGCTGGCCGAGCGTTTCCGTCAGGGCCAGGCGGATGAAACCGCCTGGGTCTACGCCGCCGGTGGCTACTACTATCCCGGCAAGGGCGTGGATCAGCTTGTCGAGGAGATGCAGCGCTACCTCGACATGGGCTATTCGGTGGTGAAGATGAAGATCGGCGGCGCGCCCGGCACGCCGATCAAGGATGCGCTGAAGCTGGACATCGCGCGGATCGAGGCGGTGCTGAAGCTGCTGGGCGGCGACGGCTCGCGGCTCTGCGTGGATGTGAACGGGCGTTTCGGCCTGCATGCGGCGCTGGCCTATGCCGCGGCGCTGGAGCCCTACCGCCTGCGCTGGTACGAGGAACCGCTGGATCCGCTGGACTACGCCACCCACGCGACATTGGCCGAGCACTACCAGCCGCCGATCGCGACCGGCGAGAACCTGTTCTCCATGCAGGATGCGCGCAACCTGATCCGGCATGGTGGGCTGCGCCCGGATCGCGACATCCTGCAATTCGACCCGGCGCTGTCCTATGGGCTGGTGGAGTATCTGCGCACGCTGAACATGTTGCAGCAGCATGGCTGGTCACCGCGCCGCTGCGTGCCGCATGGCGGCCACCAATTCGCGCTGAACATCGCGGTGGGGCTCGGCCTCGGCGGCAATGAGAGCTATCCGGAGGTCTTCGCCCCCTTCGGCGGCTTCGCGGATTCCACGCCAGTGCAGGACAGCCGCATCCGCATGCCCGACATCCCGGGCATCGGCTTCGAGGCGAAGAGCGCGCTCTACGATGTGTTGAAGGACCTAGCCGGCTAGGGCGTGATCCGCTCCGGCTCCAGGCTGGCATAGACATCGCCGGAATTGGCTTCCGCCGGCAGCGCCGTGAGCCAATCGGCCATGGCGCCTGCCGGCAGCGGCGCAGCATGGACGAAGCGCATGCTCTCGCCGAGGCAGGCATTGAAGGCGCGGTAGCCCAGCGCGGCCAGCCGCTCCAGGCAATCCAGCGCCACCTTGCGCTGGATGGTGGTGAATTCGAAGGACAAGGCGCGCGGGGCGAAGGAGAGGCCGGCTAACGCTTCGGCCTCGAAACCCTCCACATCGAGTTTCACGAAATCCGGGCGCCCATGCGCAGCGGCCAGCGCGTCCAGCGTCGTCACGGGCAGGGCGAGTTCGCCATCCCAGTGCTGGCCCTCCCAGCCCGGCGCGCCATCCGCTGCGGCGATGAAATCCGGGCTGGCGGTGGCGACGGTGGGGTTGGCGCTGTTCAGGCGCAACACCGCCTCGCCCGCCGCAGCGCCGGCAAGCGCTGCCACCCGCACCACGCCGGGATCGCGGCCGAAGAGCAGCCGCAGCAGGCGGGCAAGGCGCGGCTGCGGCTCGACAGCCACCACCCGCGCGCTGAGGCGGCGGAAGCTGGCCGTCCGGTCTCCGACATGCGCACCGATATCGAAGCCAAGCTCGCCGGGGCCGAGGAAGCGCCGGTGGAATTCGTCCAGCAGCGCCGCCCGGCCAGGCGAATAGTAGAGGCGCAAGGACCGGCCGATGGCGCTCGCCGTCGTCACGGCGCGAAGACCAGCGCCGCGCCCCCCGCGAATTCCGGCGGCACCATCAGCCCGGCGCCCCAATCCCCCGGCGCCTTCACCGCCGGGATGCCGTGCAGCACGCGCCGCGCCGCCGCATTGCCATCCCCGGTGCGCACCACCATGCCGGCCATGAAGGGCAGGCAGGGCACCTCCACCCCCGGCAGCAGGCGGGGGATGGCGGCCTCCTCCAGGATGCGCAGCGTGGTCTGCGTCAGCGGTGCCTGTGGCCCGGCCGCCCCCTCGGCACCGGGCAGGACCAGGCGGTAGCCGCCCGCCGGATCAGGCTCCAGCGGCAGGCCGGCTAGGCGGGAGAGGCGGGCGGCGGTCCCGGCCGGATTGGCGGAGGTCAGCAGCACGGATTCCAGCGCCACCGCGCCATTGGCATGGTCCATCCAGCGGGGCTGCCAGACCAGTTCCGGCGTCAGGTGGCGGATAAGCTGCAGCCGGCCCTCCGGCGCATCCGGCAAGGGCAGGCGAGCGAATTGGGCGATGGGGCCGCCCGGCTCCACTGGGCGCTCCAGATACGCGACACCCGGCACCGGCAGGCCGGCGCGGCGCAGGCGGTCCAGATTCGCCTCCTCGTCCTGCATGGCCAGGGCCAGGATGTGCAGGCCGGGATAGCGGGCCAGCCAGCCATTCAGCCCATTGTCGAACAGGTCGGGATCGAGGATCGCGATCAGCTCGATATAGCCATGGCGCAGAAAGGCGCAGCGGTTGCCACTGCCGAATCGCTCCACCGGCAGGCCGGGGGCGCGCCGCCCGCTTTGCTGCGCCACGGGGCTGAGGGTGAAGCCGAGCCGTTCATAGGCCGCCGCCAAGGTTCCCAGGTCGCGCGCGGCGACACCCACATGGTCCAGCGCGACGGCGGTGGGGGGGATGGCGGAGGGGGACCGGCCACTCATGCCGGGGCCTCATAACGGGGGATCTGCCATTCGGCCGGCTCGGCCAGCGCCTCCGCGTACCAGCGCGCCACCAGAGGATGGGCGCGGACTGCCTCGACATAGGCACGGCTTTCGGGGGTGAGGTCGGGCTCCCAGGTCAGGAAGCGGCCGGCGACGGGGGCGAACATGACATCCGCCAGGGTGAAGTCGCGGCCGAGGAGGAAGGGGCCACCATGCGCGTCCAGTGCTTCCCGCCATGCGGACTCGATGCGGGCGATGTCGGCCAATGCCTCCGGTGTGCGGCCGCCACCGGGGAAGCTGCGGCCGGCATTGAAGAACATGGCCTGACGCAGCCCGCGGAAGCCGGCATGCATCTCGGCGGCCAGGCTGCGGGCATGGGCGCGTGCTGCCCGGTCCGCAGGCCAGAGTTGCGGCGCGAATTCGGCGCAGTATTCGCCGATGGCCAGGCTCTCCCAGATCCGGGTACCGCGATGCTCCAGATAGGGCACGGTGCCCGAGGGCGTGGCCGCCTTCACCGCCGGTGTGCTGCCCCCGGCCAGGGGGATCACCACCTCCTCCACATCCAGCCCCGCCAGTCGCACCGCCAGCCAGCCGCGCAGACTCCAGGAGGAGTAGCGCTTGTTGCCAATCACCAGCCTGCCCTCCGGCATTGCGGAATCCCTCCTTCGCTCCGAGGCGTCGCAGGGCGTCAAACTGGCATGGCCGAAGCGGAGGACCAACCCGTTCCTCGTTTCGCGGCGCCCTCCTACCAGGTGATCAGCACGAGCCGCGGATGGCTGCGGTCCACCGAGACCGGTGGCGGCGTCGCCGACAGGGCCGCCTGGGCATGGCGCAGCCAGTCCCTCTCCTGCAGCACCAGGCGGATGCGGCGACCTTCGCGCGCGGCCGCCACCAGGGTTTCGGTCGAAACCAGCAGGGGCGGCGGGATCGTGTCGGGGAGGTAGATGTCGGGATCGCGCGGCGCCGGCACCCAGCGCCAGATCTGCCGCTGCGTCCTCTCCAGCACGCCGCCGGAATAGTGCAGCAGCGGCAGCACGCCGGATCCGGGCCCGACGGCAAGAATGTCCTGCGGCGCCAGTCGCGGCATCAGCTCGGCCACCAGCCCGCGCCAGTCCTCCTTGTCCGTGGGCGTGCGGGCATAGACGCCGTGCAGCCCGACGCCGATGCAGGCCACGAAGGCCAGGGCGAGCGCGGCCCGCAGCATGCGTGGCACCGGCGAATGCAGGGCCAGCGCCGCCAGCACGCAGACCGGCACCGCGATCCAGATCGTGATGCGCGGGATGAGGAAGGGGGATTTGAAGCTCAGGCGGATCATGGTCGCCAGGAGGAGGGCGGGGACACCCAGCAGGAAGGCGGCTGCCTGCCGGTCTAGGCGCAGGAAGGCGAGCGAGGCCAGCAGCAGCCCGGCGCAGCAGATATCCAAGGCCGCAACGGTGAAGACCGAAGTGGCGTGGCTGTAGATCAGCAACAGCGCACTGATAGTGAAGAGAGGCAGGCCCTGCCATCCTCCCGTCCGGTCCTGTGCCGTAGCGGTACGGGTGAAGTGCAGCAGGCCGAGCAGCGCCGTGGCGAAGAAAAGTGGCAACAGCGCATAGGTGCGCACCTCCTGCGCATAGAAGAGCTGCATGGGCATGAGCGCGAAGAGCAGCGCCGCGGCAAGCCCGGTTGCCGGCGGCCCGAAGGCGCGGCCCAGCAGATAGACCAGCGGGATGGTCGCGGCCGAGGCCAGGGCGGAGAACAGCCGCATGGAGAAGTCGCTCGGCCCCGCCAGCCAGGCCCAGAATTTCAGCAGCGTGTAGTAGAGCGGCGGCGACGTCTCGATGATAAGGCCGTCCGTCCAGAGGAAGCGCAGATCCTTATGGATCCAGTGGACGGTGAAGATCTCGTCGCTCCAGAGCGAGACCGCGTCCAGGCGGTACAGGCGCAGCCCCAGGCCGAGCAGGACGATGAGGGTGAGCCGCACGGCCGATGCTGCAGCCACGGCCTAGCCACTGCAGGGGCGTGGCCATGATGCTTCTGCTGCGGCCCAGCCTGTCCTGCTCATGCGTCCCGCCGCTCGCGTCTGCGCCGAGCATAGGTGATGCAGAAACGGACCAGTTGTCGTGTCGCATCACATTCAACCGAGGACCAGGTCGCTGGCGCCCACGCGCCCAATAAGGCTGCCGGAGGAGGCGGAGATGGCCGGTTCAGAGATCCAGGCGGTTGAAGATCCGGGTCGGGAGCGAGCGGATAACCGTCATCACCGGCCACCAGACGCGCGGCAGGTAGGCGCTGCCGGAACCGCGACTCGCCAGCTGCCAGGCCGCCGCCGCGAAGCGCTGCGGCGAGACCATGAAGGGCAGGCGGGGGAGAGGCCAGGTCATCGCCGTATCCATGACGCCGGCCTTCAGGCACAGCACCCTTACACCGGCGCGCGAGAGCCGCGCAGCATAGCCCTGCAGATAGGTGTGCAGCGCTGCCTTGGTCGCGCCATAAAGGTAGTTGCGCGGCCGCCCGCGATCCCCGGCTACGGAGCCGAGAGCGATGACGGTGCCGCCGCGCCGCGCTTCCAGCACTGGCGCCAGGGCAGCGAGGATGGAGGCGGCGCCGGTGAAATTCGCCTCCACCATCTGCGCGGCAACGGCTGAGTCGAGATCCGCCTCCGCCTGCGGCGCCATGGTACCGAAGGCAAGGAAGACGTTCAGCAGGCCGGAGGCGCGGGCGCCGCAGTCCCGGGCGAAGGCGGCATGCGCGGCGAAGTCCTGCGCGTCGAAAGGCAGCGGCACCACCTGCACGCCGTGGCGGATGCGGAGATCGGCCGCCTGGCGTTCCAGGTCCTCCATGTCGCGGCCGGCCAGCAGCAGATCCGCGCCATGCGCCGCCGCCTCCCGCGCGAAGGCCCGCGCCACGGAGGAGGAGGCGCCGAGCATAAGCCAGGTGGGGGGCATGGCGGCACTCATCCCAGGCCGAGCCGGCGGGACATGTCGGAGGAGAGGCGGCACTGCGGATCCACCCGCGCGCGGATGGCCTGGAACCGGCCGGCATCCGGATACATGGCGGCGAAGCCTGCGGCGGAGAGCATGCTGTCCTTGGCGAGGTAGATGCGCCCGCCTGCCTCCAGCGTGATGCGTTCCAGCACCGCGAACAGCGCCTCGCTGCCGGGCCGGGCGGGGATGTCCAGCGCCAGGGTGTAGCCGGGCATGGCGAAGGAGAGCAGCCCGCGCCCGGCGCGGCCCATGGATTTCAGCACGGCCAGGAAGGAGGCATCGCCATTGGCGGCCACGGCCTCCAGCAGCCGGCGCAGCGCCGCGGCCCCACCCGCCTGTGGCACGACGCACTGGAACTGGCGGAAGCCGGCGCGGCCGTAGATGCGGTTCCAGCCATGGATGGCATCCAGCGGGTAGAGGAATTTGCGGTAGGGCAGGATGCGCTCCTCCCCGCCGGCCGGCACGCGGCGCCAATAGGCGGCATTGAAGGCCCGCACGCTGGCGCGGTTGAGCAGCCATCCAGGCGCGTCGGAGGGGAAGCTGCGTGCCCGCTTCGGGGGCGGCGCGATGCTGTCCGGGCTCGGCTCCGCCGTCTCCAGGATGCCGCGGCCGAGCGCGGCACCCTGCGCCAGGGCGTCGATCCAGCCCACCGACCAACTCGACCCGGAAGCGGCCTCGAAGCCGGCCAGGAAGGCATCGAGATCCGGCATGCAGATCGGAAGAGCACACGTCTGA
>CALGVL010000345.1 GCA_937930165.1 uncultured Acetobacteraceae bacterium | reverse complement strand
AGCAGCTTCGCCGCCTGCCGGTGGTGAACCGAGAGAAGCGGCTGGTCGGCATCCTCTCGCTCGGTGACATCGCGATGGGCGAGGGGCCGCATCCCGCGGGTGATGCGCTGGCAGGCATCTCGCGCCCGGGCGGCGCACATTCCCAGACCGGTGGCGCACGCATGGGACCCGGCGCCTGAAGCCGGGGCCATTGCGGCCGCGCCGTCGTCCCGGGGCTCAGAGGCAGCAATGAATGCCTTCCGGATGGGCCTCCGCCCCGATGGGCAGGCGACGCGGAAGTTCCGCACGCGTCGCTGCGCCGCGCGGATGCGGCGGGAAGGATGGTGGCCGACAAGTTGCAATGGACACGAATGGTAGCCTCATGAAAACGGCCGGGCCGTGGCTTGCAGCCTGTGCCCGGTCAGGCCCGGAACCCTACGGCGAGGCCGGGGTTCCGCTATCCGGGCGGCATCGTCTAATCGTCTATCAGATCTATCCACGCTCCTTCCAGGACAGCAACAGGGACGGCATCGGCGATCTGGAGGGGATTCGCCGGCGCCTTGACCATCTCTGCCGGCTCGGCGTGGACGCGGTGTGGACCTCTCCGATCTATTCTTCGCCCATGGCGGATTTCGGCTATGACGTCACCGACTGCTGCGGCATCGATCCCATCTTCGGCACGCTCCAGGACTTCGGCCGCCTGCTCTGCGAAGCGTATGCGGGCGGGCTGAAGGTGATCCTGGATGTCGTGCCGAACCACACCTCCGACCGGCATCCCTGGTTCCTGGAAAGCCGCTCCTCCCGCAGCAAGCCAAAGCGGGACTGGTACATCTGGTGCGACCCGGCGATGCGGCAGCGATGTACGACGCGCTGCGCTTCTGTTTGGACCGTGGCGTGGACGGGTTCCGCGGCGACGAGATCTGGCTGCTGGTGAAGGACGACCAGTTCCGCGACAATCCGCCCAACCCCGCCTGGCAGCCGCACCAGGCCAACATTGACCGCCTGCTGCAGTGCTGCTCCGCAGACCGGCCGGAGACGCATAAGGTGGTGGCGGAGATGCGGGCGGTGCTGGACGCCTATCCCGACCGCGTGCTGATCGGGAGGTCTATCTGCTGATCGAGCACCTAGCCGCCTCTTACGGCAGGGACATGAAGGGCGCGCATCCGCCCTTCAATTTGCGGGTAAGGGACATCGCCCGCATCATCGAGGAATACGAGGCCGCGCTGCCCGAGGATGGCTGGCCGAACTGGGTGCTCGGCAATCATGACCGGAAGCGCATCGCCACCCGCATCGGCCGGGCGGAGGCACGGGTCGCCGCCATGCTGCTGCTGACGCTGCGTGGCACGCCCACGCTCTGTTATGGCGACGAGTTGGGGCTGGAGAATGTGACGCTCCTGCCCGACCGCGTGCAGGACCCTTGGGAGAGGAACGAGCCCGGCCTCAGCCTCGGCCGCGATCCGGCGCGCACGCCCATGCCCTGGGACGCGACGGGGAGTACCGGCTTCACCATGGGGACTTCCTGGCTGCCGCTGAATCCCGACTGGCCGGTGCGCAATGTCGCGGCACTGGAGGCAGATCCGCGCTCCACCCTGACGCTCTACCATCGCCTGATCGCACTGCGACGCGACCATCGGGCGCTGCATGCGGGACGCTACGCGATGGTGCGCGCGGAGGGCGACCTGCTTGGTTTTCACCTGGTGGGCTGAGGCCGGGCGGTGCCTGCTGGTGGCGCTCGATCTCGGCCATGCACCTCAGCGCGTGCCACTGCCGGAGGGCGCGGGCGCCGCGAGGCTGCTGCTCTTGACCCATATGGACCGGGAGAAGGAGGAGGTGCGCAGCGAACTGGCCCTGCGCCCGGCCGAGGGTGTGACCCTGGAATTGCCGCCCGGATAAGGAAACGGCGCCATAAGGAAACGGCACCGGCCCATAAGGACCGGTGCCGCCTTTGTCACGGGCCGCCGGTCATCCGGCGGCGGTCACGCCTCCAGGAAGCCCCGCAGCTTGCGGCCGCGGGTGCCGTGCTGCAGCTTCTTCAGCGCCTTCGCCTCGATCTGGCGGATGCGCTCGCGCGTGACATTGAAGGTCTTGCCGACCTCCTCCAGCGTGTGGTCGCTGTTCATGCCGATGCCGAAGCGCATCCGCAGGATGCGCTCCTCGCGCGGCGTCAGGTCGGCCAGGATCTTCGAGGCGGCCTCGCGCAGGCTGATCTGGGCGACGGCATCGAAGGGCAGCACCGCGTTGCGGTCCTCGATGAGGTCACCGAGGCGGCCTTCCTCGTCATCGCCGATCGGCGTCTCCAGGCTGACCGGCTCGCGCACCAGGCGTTGCACCGTCCGCACCTTGTCCACCGGCATGCCGAGGCGGTCGGCCAGCTCCTCCGGCGTCGGCTCGCGCCCCGTCTCCTGCGCCAGCCGGCGGCCGATGCGGGCGACCTTGGCCACCGTCTCCGTCATATGGACCGGCACGCGGATGGTCCGCGCCTGGTCGGCGATGGAGCGGGTGATGGCCTGCCGGATCCACCAGGTGGCGTAGGTGCTGAACTTGAACCCGCGGCGCCAGTCGAATTTGTCGACCGCACGCATCAGGCCAATGTTCCCTTCCTGGATCAGGTCGCCGAACATCAGGCCGCGGTTGCGGTACTTCTTGGCGATGTGGACGACGAGGCGCAGATTGGCCCGCGTCATCTCCTCCTTCGCCCGCCGCATCTCACGCTCGCCGCCGCTGACCTCGGCATGGACGCGGCGCAGCTCGGGCGCCTGCAGGCCGACCTCGGCCTCCAGCTTGGTGATCTCCTCGCGGATCTCGGCCAGGCCCTCACGCATCTGCCGCAGCGCTGCCTCACGCGCGGCGGAGGCACGGCGCGCCGTCATGGCGGCCTTCTCCAGGCGCGCGACGG
This sequence comes from uncultured Acetobacteraceae bacterium, assembly GCA_937930165.1. Taxonomy (GTDB): domain Bacteria; phylum Pseudomonadota; class Alphaproteobacteria; order Acetobacterales; family Acetobacteraceae; genus CALGVL01. The sequence continues at coordinate 1,667 of CALGVL010000345.1, read as the reverse complement.
CCTCCTCGCTGCCGTCCCAGAGCTGGAGGAAGGTCTCGCGCTCGATCTTGCAGGCGCCGGCCAGGCGCAGGGCGCGGCCGTCCAGCGTCATCAGCTTGCGATGCGCGGCCTTCACCTGGCCGACCAGCTCCTCGGTGCGGGCGGGGCGCAGGCGGAGTTCCTTCACCAGCTCCACCAGGGCCCGGCGCTCCGCCAGCCAGGCATCGCCCTGCAGCCCGCGCAGGCGCTCCCCACCAGCGAGGACCGCGGCGAAGGAAGCCAGGGTCTCCGGCTTCAGCCGCTCCTCCAGCGTCGAGTGCTGCGTCTCAGCGGCGGGATCGACCTCCTCCTCCTCGCGCAACACGGGGGCGTCGGCGGCCATCGCCTCCAGCTCGATCAGGTCGCGCAGCGGCGTGCGGCCTTCCTGGACCGCGTCGCGCCAGGCGGCGATGGTGACGAAGGTCGTCGGGCTTTCGCAGAGCGCGCCGAGCATGGCGTCGCGGCCGGCCTCGATCCGCTGCGCGACGGCGATCTCGCCCTCCCGCGTCAGCAGCTCGGCATTGCCCATCTCGCGCAGGAAGATGCGGACCGGGTCGTCGGTGCGGCCAGCCTCGTTGACGTTGCCGGAGGCTTCCTCCTCCTCCTCGGCGCGGGTCGGCGCCTCGGCGGCCGGCGCTTCCTCCTCCTCATCCTCGGCCGGGGCGGCCTCAACCACGTCGATGCCGATCTCCTCGAGCAGCGTCGTGGCTTCCTCGATCTCGTCCGGGGCGACCTGGCCGGGCGGCAGGGCGGCTTCCAGGTCGTCGCGGGTCACCCGCCCACGGGCGCGGCCGCGCGCGAGCAGTTCCCCGAAGGCCGGATAGCGCAGCTCCAGCGGCAGAGCCTCTGCCGCCCCGGACTGATCCGTTACCCCGTACGCGAACATACCGTCCATCTGCCGACCAACTCCCGCTCAACACCCGGAGTCGCAAAAAGTCCCCGTCGCAGGGGGAAACGACCCTCGTTCCATGCTCCCACGCCGCACTGCCCCGTCGCTAAGCCCAAGGGCCCGCGCTGGCGGGCCCTGTGCGGGGTCAGTCGAAAGGGGGGCGCGCCGTCCTGCGGCGCGAAGCGCATATAGGACGTTCCTTCGCGGATGACACCCCTGAAATCTCGCCCAAGCCTTACGCTTCGCAAGATTCCGCGCATGGCAGGGTTGCGTGAGCGTGACAGCCTGGCCGGGCCCTGCCGCGGGCGGGCCTGATCCGGTGCATAGAAAGCATATTGAGGACAATTCGCCAATGCCGATCCGCACCCGCGGCCCGCTGCATGGATGGCCCCGGCGCCCTATCTAGGGACGGAATGGCAGGAGGCGGTGAGATGAGCGTGACCGAAACGGCCACCCTGGGCGGCGGGTGCTTCTGGTGCCTCGACGCGGTCTATCGCGACCTCAAAGGGGTGACGCAGGTGGTCTCCGGCTATGCCGGGGGCCATGTCCCGAACCCGAGCTACGAGCAGGTCTGCGGCAAGCAGACCGGCCATGCCGAGGTGGTGCAGGTCAGCTTCGACCCGGCCGAGATCACCTATGCCGACCTTCTCCGGGTCTTCTTCACCATCCACGACCCGACGACGAAGGACCGCCAGGGCGCCGATGTCGGGCCGCAATACCGTTCCATCATTCTCTATGATTCGGAGGAACAGAGATCGGA
>CALGVL010000344.1 GCA_937930165.1 uncultured Acetobacteraceae bacterium | reverse complement strand
GGGCATGGCTGCCGGGCACCAGCAGGCGCCCACCCGCCAGGACCGGCGGCCCCCAGGTGATCGGGCCGCTGCGCTTCGCCTCGTTCTCGAACCGCCCGAGCGGCCGCAGCCAGCGGACCCGCCCGTCATCCCGGCCGAGACAGGCCAGCTCCGCATTCTCGGTCAGCAGGAAGATGGCATCGCCGGCCACCCAGGGGGTTTCCGGGGCCGCCACCTCCCGCTCCCACAGCCGGCGGCCGGAGCGGAGATCAAGGGCGATGGTGATACCGCCCAGGCCCGAGCCGAAGACCCGGTTGTCGGCGATCACCGGCATGGCGGTGATCGCGGCGATATCGGAGATGCCGCCGCCGCGGGCGGAGGCCAGGGTCTCGCTCCACTGCGCCCGCCCGTCGGAGGCGCGGATCGCCGTCAGCTCGCCGGAGCCGAAGCCAGCCACCACCATCTCCCCCTCCACCGCCGGGGCGGGCAGGCCGAGCACCATGGTCACGGTCGGCTGCGCCCGGTAGGTCCAGAGCCGCCTCCCGTCCTCGACCGAAAGCGCGAGCAGGTGGTTCTCCGTGGTTGGGACGAAGATCCGGCCATCGGCCACGCTGGGGGCGCCGCGCGCCGGGGCGGGCAGGCTGATGCGCCAGCGGGGCTTGCCATCCGCCGGATCCACCGCCATGGCCTCGGCCATGCCGGTGGTGACGTAGAGCGTGCCATCCGCGAAGGCGCAGCCACCGCCGAGCGCCCCATCCCGCTCCTTCTCCGGCCGCGTGTCCAGCTCCCAGCGCCGGCGGCCGGAGGCGGCGTCCAGCGCCGTCACGCGGCCATAGGCGTCCATTGCATATACGGTATCGCCGGCGACGATCGGGGGCGCCACCAGCCGGCGCCGGTAGGCGGAGCCGGTGCCGACGGAACTCCGCCAGGCCTCCGTCAGCGGTGCACCCAGGGCCGGGTTCCCCGGCGAATGGTCGAGGGTGCCGCCGGCCTGGGGCCAGTCCGGCATGGGCTCGGCCGCGGGCAGGCTGACCGGCCGGGCCTCGCCCTCATCCACGCCCAGCGGCCGCTCGACCGCCAGCACGGGCTTGCGCTCACCCGGCAGAGGCCGCTTCTTCTCGCCGAAGACGCTATCGAAGGCATCCTGCATGCTCTCGCAGCCGGCGAGCAGCCCGCCCCCGCCCAGCAGGGTCGCCCGGCGGGTAAGGCGACGCATCCCGTCCCCCCGCATCAGCCGCCGATCCCCTGCAGCAGCCGCCCGGCCCGCTCACGCACACCCTGCGGCGCGGCCGGGTCGGCGGCGAGCGCGGCCAGGTTGCGGCGCGCCGTCTCCGTCTCGCCGCGCCTGATGGCGGCAAGTGCCCGGATCTCCTGGGCCGAGGCGCGCCATGGCCCATTGCCCTCGGCGAGGGGCGCGAGCCGCGCCTCGATCGCCGCCGGATCGCCGGAATCGAGCGAATGCAATCCCCACATCAGCGTCGCCAGGTCTCGGTAGAGCAGGTCGATGGAGCCATCCCGGGCGATTTCCTCCCACTGCGCCAGCGCGCCGGTACGGTCGCCGGACTCGGCCAGCAGCGCGGCGGCGCGCAGCCGGGCCAGGGCACGGTAGCCCGCCGGGGCATCCGCGGCGATGCCGGCGTAACGTTCCGCCACTGCCTTCAGGTCGGCGCCAGGCTGGGCAGCGTCGCGACCGGCAGCGAGATAGGCTATCGCCGCCTGGGCGGCGGCACGACCCTGCCACCAGCGCCAGCCCTGCAGGCCGGCGACTCCGATTACCACCAGCAACAGAAGGCCGGCCAGCAGCCCGCCATAGCGGGTCAGCAGCCGCTTCATGCGCTCGGCGCGGAGATCCTCCTCCACCTCGTCGAAGATATCGGGCACGAAGCTCCCCCGCTGTCCTGCCGCCGGCCGCCGTGGCGACATCCGGTGGCGGGCAGGCCAGCTAAACCTGCCGGCGCGGTCCATAGCAGCCCCTTTGCAGGCCGTTAAGCCCACGGCGCCAGGATGCCGGAATGCCACGCCGCCTCCTGCCCCTTCTCCTGCTGACCCTTCCCGGCTGCGATCCCACCACGGCGGGGGTGACGGCGGCGGTCGGGGTCGGCTCGGTCGCCGTCATCGGCCGGACGCCGGTGGATGCGGTGGTGTCGCTGGCCAGCGGGCGGGACTGCTCCGTCGTGCGGCTGGATCGGGGACAGGACTACTGCCGGCCGGAGGAACCGCCCCCTGCCCCGCCGCCCTACTGCACCCGCAGCCGTGGCAGCGTCGATTGCTGGCGCCAGCCGCCGCTGGCCATCCCCCTGCAGCGCGGGGTCGCGGATGGGCCGATGACCCTGAACCCGGCGCAGGAGGCCAACCGGACCCGGCGCTGGCCGGGGCTCTGGTAAGGGGGATGCGTCACGGCGACCGGCGCGCCGGGGCGCCGCGCAGGGCCGCCAGGAGGAGCGCGCCTGCCCAGGCCACTGCTGCGGCAGGAAAGGCGATGTCCGGCGCAGCGAGTCCGAGGCCGCGCAGCACCGCGGCGGCGCCCATGAGCGCGGCGGCCAGTGGCACGCGCAACGCCGGCATGGCGCCGCGATCCCGCTGGGCAATAGTGCGCAGCATCATCACCAGCGTCGTCGTGCCGATGCCGCCGATGGTCGCCAGGTGCAGCACCGCCGTCGCCGAGAGTGGCAGCAGCGACAGGCTGGACGCCCCGAAGCCGAGCAGGCCGAGCCCAAGCCAGGCCTGCCCCGGCACGAGTCCCAGGATATCGGCCGGGCTGTGCCGCAGGCCAGGCAGCAGGAGCGCAAGCCGCAGCAGGAACAGCGCACCGCCCGTGGCGAGCAGGAGCGCCGCAGGCAGCGGCAGGCCAAAGGCCAGGGCCAGGAAGCCGCCCGCAAGGGCCAGGAGCTGCGCCCGCTCCAGCCAGAGCCGCGGCGGGATGCGCGCCCCGCCAGCCCGTTGCGCGGCGCCGGAGGCGGCGGCGCCGATCACCCGCCCACCCATGGCGGCGATCAGCATGAGGATGGCGCCGAGCCCCAGCCACGTCCCCGCGGCGGTGCCACCGGGCCAAAGACCCAGCTCGCCGGCCTGGAACAGCAGCTCGGCAAGCGGGAAGACCGCAAGCAGGACCGGAAAGACGAAATTCCCGCGCCGCTTGGTGCCCTGCAGGAAGGTCATGGCGGCCCAGAGCGGGATGCCGAGACTCGGCAGGATGGCGAGGGCCGCCCGGAGGA
>CALGVL010000343.1 GCA_937930165.1 uncultured Acetobacteraceae bacterium | reverse complement strand
GGAGCTGCGGCTGGTGACCCGCCGCTATGCCGAATCCTTCTACGGCATCTCCCCCAACCGCTCGCAGTCCAGCGGCCGGCCCGCCTATTCGGCGGCGGGCGGCCTGGAGCGGGTGGGCTTCCTAGTCACCGGCGAGTGGTGGCTGACCGGCCGCCTCGCCCTGCGCGGCCATGCCGAATACGGGCGGCTGACCGGCAGCGCCGCCCGCTCGCCCCTGGTGCGTAACGGCGGCTCGCCGGACCAAGTTTCCGCCGGCCTGTTCCTGACCTGGCGGCTGTTCTGACGCCACCGGGCCAGGGGACAGGGGCAGGATCAGCTCCAGTTGCGCGCCATACGACGAATCGAGCTGGCGGCGGGGCGCTTGCCCTCTCCCACATACTCCTCGTGGTAGTCCTCGATCCGGGCTGGGTCGTAGAGGTAGTTCACCATCAGTCCGGCGCTCTCCTTCATCCCCTTCTCGGAGATGTCGCCGCGCCAGTTGATGCGCTCCACCCGCGCTCCATTGGAAAGGTGGAAATGCGCCACCGGGTCGCGCGCCCGCTTCGGGTTGCGCGGCGAGGCTTCGTGCAGCAGGTAGCCGGCGCAGAGGCGGGTCAGCACCGGCTCCAGCGCCTTGCTCACCGCCTCCTCCCGCAGCCAGCCGCGGCGGGCGAGGATGCGGCTCAGGGTCTGCGCCCCCGTCTCGGCCGCGATCAGGGCGGTGCCGCCCTCGGCCGCGCTGTCCCGCGGCGGCGGGGCGGCGGTGCGCAGCGCCTCGGCCTCCTCCTCGGTCAGCAGCCTGTCCTCGGCATCCGCCGCCAGGCGCTCATGCAGCCAGCGGCAGAAGCCGGGAATGGGCGAGAGCGTGGCATAGGCCTTCAGGTTCGGCAGTTCCCGCTCCAGCACCCCGACCACGCGCTTGATGAGGAAATTGCCGAAGGAGATGCCGTCCAGCCCGCGCTGGCAGTTGTTGATGGAGTAGAAGATCGCCGTGTCGGTCTTCTTCGGGTCCAGCACCGGCGCCTTCTCGTCCAGCAGGCGCTGCACGCTGTCCGCCAGCCCCTTCACCAGCGCCACCTCGACGAAGATCAGCGGCTCCTCCGGCATGCGGGGGTGGAAGAAGGCGTAGCAGCGGCGGTCGGAATCGAGCCGGTTCTTCAGGTCCCGCCAGGTGCGGATGCGGTGCACCGCCTCGTACTGCACCAGCTTCTCCAGCAGGGCGGCGGGCGAATTCCAGTCGATCCGCTGCAATTCGAGGAAGCCGACATCGAACCAGTTGGCCAGCAGGCCCTTGAGGTCGGTCTCCAGCGCGGCGATGCGCTTGTCACTGTCCACCAGCCGCAGCATCTCGGCACGCAGGTCCACCAGGAATTTCATCCCGTTCGGGATGGTGGTGAACTGGGTCAGGAGGCGGACCCGAGGCGGCTCCAGCGCCCGGCGCAAGCGCATCTTGGCGGCGGCAAGCTCCTCCGGCCCATGCGCCTCGGCTAGGCGTTCCATCGCCTGGCGCACCGTGGCGGGATCGGAGTCGAAGCCGGCCAGGGTGCGGAGGAATTCGATCCGGCCTTCGGTATCCAGCGTCAGATAGGTCTGCGCCAGCTTGGCGGCGCGGTTGCGGGCCGAGACCTCGCCGCCGCGCCCTTCCAGGCAGGCGCGCATCTGGTCCTCGATCGTCTCCTCATCCGCCCCGGTGACGCGGTCGGCCATGTCGCGCCAGAGGCTGGCGACGCGCCGGAGCGCCCGGTCGAAAAGGCCGCTCTGCTCGGCGACATCGGACATGATCGGCACCCCCTCGAAATGCTCGCGACAGTAACCTGGTGAAATCTAGCGCGATGCCCAGGGGTCTGTCAGGAGCAGGATGCATCGGCGATGGCCTCTGGCAGCAGCGTGATCAGATCCGCCGCGACAAGGCCGGGACCATGATGGCGCGCTGCCTGCCCCTGCAGCCAGGCACCGGCAGCGGCGGCGGCGAAGGCGTCCACGCCCTGTGCCAGCAGCGCGGCGATGATGCCGGCCAGCACATCGCCGGTGCCGCCCGTGGCCAGGCTCGGCGGCGCGTTGTCGTTGATCGCGACGCGCCCGTCCGGGGCGGCGATGACGGTATCGGCACCCTTCAGCAGCACCACCGCGCCGGTGCGCGCGGCAGCGGCCCGGGCGGCGCCTGGCTTGTCCCCCGCCACCGGGCCGAAGACGCGGGAGAACTCCCCCTCATGCGGCGTCAGCACCGTGGCACCCGCGAGCGAATCGGGCGCCCCGGCGCAGGCGGCCACCGCCCCAGCATCCGCCACCACCCGCCTGCCGGCCGCGACCAGCCGGCGCAGCGCGTCGCGCGTCGCGGGCTCTGGCGGCAGGCCGGGGCCGGCCAGCCAGACCTGCCGGCGGTCGTCGGCCAGCAGCGAATCCAGCCCCTCCTCCGTCACGATCGTGTCGGGATCGCCGGTGCGGTAGATGGCGGCGGAGGCAGCATCCGGCGCGGCGATGGTGACCAGCCCCGCCCCCGCCCGGTGCGCCGCCCCGGCAGCGAGGCGCGTCGCCCCCGTCATGCCCGCGCCGCCCAGGATAGTCAGGTGGCCGCGGCGGTATTTGTGGCTTCCGGCATCCAGGCGCGGCAGGTGCCAGAGGCCTGGCCCGTTGCGCCAGGCGCGCGGCCCGACCTCGGCCAGGGCGCTGGCCGGCAGGCCGATATCGGCCAGCAGCACCTCCCCGCAGAGGCTCCGGCCCGGCAGCAGCAGATGGCCCGGCTTCAGGCGGAAGAAGGTGACGGTCAGCGCCGCCGGGGGCGCGAAGCCGCGGATCTGACCGGTCTCGCCATCCAGGCCGGAGGGAACGTCCACCGCCAGGACCGGGGCGCGGATGGCGCGTAGCACCTCCGCCGCCAGTCCATCCACTGGCCGGGCCAGGCCGGCGCCGAAGACGGCATCCACCACCAGCGCGGCGCGCGCCACCGACTCCGCCCCGAAGGGGATGGTCGGGCCGCGCCAGGATGCGGCGGCCAGGGCCGCGTCGCTGCCCGGCCGCGGCCGGGCAAGCGCCGCCACCGCCACCGGCCAGCCGGCCTGCTCCAGCAGCCGCGCCGCGACATAGCCGTCGCCGCCATTGTTGCCGGGGCCGGCCAGCACCAGCGTCCGGCAGGGCCGGAAGCGGCGCATGGCGGCGCGCGCCACGGCGCGGCCGGCGGCCTCCATCAGGGCAATGCCCGGGACGCCGCCGGCGAT
>CALGVL010000342.1 GCA_937930165.1 uncultured Acetobacteraceae bacterium | reverse complement strand
TATTTGTTCCAGGTGCTCGGAATCTATTTAATTTGATGATCAGGTGCGACCTTTTTCTCCTTTCCGTCTGATTTGGTCCTCTTATCATATTTACCTGCAAACGACGAGCAGTCTTAGCTGTCTTAGCGAGCAAATAGTTAGCAAAGTCACATAGGGTTATGAAATGTAACGATATTTCAATCGGCAGTTGAGGCACTTCCGCTTCCACTCCCACTTCCACTCCCACTTCCGCTTCCACTTCCGCTTCCAGCGAGAGGCCTCGTCGCCCCGCCTCCGCCGCTGGCCCTGCGCATTTCCTGGAGGGGCCGGAGGGGCTGGCCGAGATCGGCCATGCTGGGCCGGGCTTCGCCTTCGACAACGAGATGCCCCGGCACCGCGTGTATCTCGCCCCCTACCGGATTGCCGACCGGCTGGTGACGAATGGCGAATGGCTCGCCTTCATGGCGGATGGTGGCTATCGCAGGCCGACCCTGTGGATGAGCGATGGCTGGGCCGCATGCCAGGCGGAGGGCTGGGAGGCACCGCTCTACTGGCAGCAGCGGGAGGGCGAGTGGCTGCAATTCACCCTGGCCGGACTGCGGCCCGTCGATCCGGCCGCGCCGGTGCGCCATGTCTCCTGGTACGAGGCCGAAGCCTTCGCGCGCTGGGCCGGAAGACGGTTGCCGACCGAGGCGGAATGGGAAGCCGCCGCGGGCCTGCCGGACTTCCGGGATGCCGAGGGCGTCGTCTGGCAATGGACCGGCAGCGCCTATCGTCCCTATCCCGGCTTCCGGCCCTGGGAAGGCGCGGTCGGCGAGTACAACGGCAAATTCATGGTGGGGCAGATGGTGCTGCGCGGCGGCTCCCTTGCCACCCCGCCGGGCCATGCGCGGCGCAGCTACCGCAACTTCTTCCACCCGGACAAGCGCTGGCAATTCGCCGGGCTGCGCCTGGCGGAGGATGCGGCGTGAACCCCGCCCTGGTTGATACGGCAGCCAGGCAGCGGGCCGCGCTGCTGGCCGATGCGCTGGCCGGGCTCTCCGCACCGCGGAAGACGCTGCCCTGCAAATGGCTCTACGATGCCGAGGGAGCACGGCTGTTCGAGGCCATCACCCGCCTGCCGGAATACTATCCGACCCGTACCGAGATCGGGATCCTGCGCGACCAGGCGCCGGCCATCGCCGCCGCGGTCGGACCGGGGGCCGCGGTAGTGGAATTCGGGCCTGGCGACGGCGCCAAGGCGGCGCTGCTGCTCTCGGGCCTCGATGCCCCGGCGGCCTATGTGCCGGTGGAGATCGCGCCGGAATGGCTGGATGGCACGATCTCGCGCGTGGCGGCGGCTTTGCCGGGGCTGAAGGTGCTGCCGGTGGTGGCCGATTTCACCCTGCCCTTCGCCCTGCCGAAGGAGGTAGGGCAGGCGCCGCGGCTCGGCTTCTTTCCGGGCTCCACCATCGGCAATTTCGCGCCGGATGAGGCGGTGGACTTCCTGCGCCGTGCCCGGACCAGCCTGGGCCGGGGGGCGCGGCTGCTGCTGGGGGCCGATCTGGTGAAGGACCAGGCGGTGCTGGAGGCAGCCTATGACGATGCCGCCGGCATCACCGCCGCCTTCGACCTGAACCTGCTTCGCCGGCTGAACCGGGAGGCGGGGGCGGATTTCGACCTTTCCGGCTTCCGTCACCGCGCCGTCTGGGATGCGGCGTGGGAGCGGGTGGAGATGCACCTGGTCTCGCTCCGGCCGCAGAGCGTGCGGCTGGGCGGGCAGGAGATCCGCTTCGCCGCCGGCGAGACCATCCATACCGAGAGCAGCCACAAATACCGGCCGGAGCGGCTTGCCGCCCTGGCTGGGGCGGGTGGCTGGCAGGCGACGGCGATGTGGACCGACCCGGCGCAGCTCTTCTCCGTCTGGTTGCTGGAGGCGGGCTGACTCGCCGCCTCGGTGCGGCCAGGATGGTGCCCACGATTCGAGGATCCTCCATGCCCCGCACCGAGATTGCCAGCCATCGCGGCGGCGCCTTCCTCTGGCCCGAGAACAGCCTGCTGGCCTTCCGCAACGCCCTGGCCCTGCCGGCCGAGCAGTTGGAGTTGGATGTCCACCTTTCCGCCGATGGGGAGGTGGTGGTGATGCATGACGCCACCCTGGACCGCACCACGGACTCGACTGGCCCGGTGCGCGCCCGGACGCTGGCCGAACTCCGGCAGGTGCGGCTGAAGGGCACGGGCGGGGAGGGCGTGCCCTCCCTGGCAGAGGCCGTGGCCATGGTGCGCGATGCAGGCCGCGTGCTGCGGCTGGAGATCAAGGGGGATGCGGAGGGGCGGCCCTATCCGGGGATCGTGGCGCGCTGCCTTGCCGTGCTGGACGAGGCCGGGATGCGCGGCCGCACCGTGGTGATGAGCTTCCAGCCGCTGACCGTGGCGGAGGCCGCCGCGGCCGGCGGATTCGTGCGGCGGGTCTTCCTGCTGGAGGCGAAGCCCTGGCGTGGCATGGGTGCCGTCGGCGCCATCGCGCTCTGCCGCGCCTGCGGGGCGGAGGAGCTCGGCCTGCCGGTCGGCGAGCTGGATCCGGCTTCGGTTGCGGCGCTGCGCGAGGCGGGGCTCGGCGTCAGCGCCTGGGGCGCCAATCACGAGGGGACGATCCGCTGGGCGCTGGCGCTCGGCCTGGATGCCTTGGCCACGGACGATCCGCCGCTGGCGCTGCGGCTGCGAGGCGACGCCGGTGGGGTGAGGGAGGCTGCGGCGTCCGCTTAGCGGTCGCCGCCCGCCTCTCCGCGGTTGCCGCGCCGGATGCCGTCGAGCACGAGCGCGGTGTGCAGCGCCACCAGTTCCTCCTTCGAGCAGCGTCCGCCCGGCCGGTACCAAGTGCAGACACCGGTCAGCATGGCGAGAATGGCGTAGGCGGTGATGCGGCTGTCGGTGATCTCCAGCTCCCCTGCGGCGGCACCGGCCTCCAGCAGGGCGATCAGCCGGCCCTCATAGTCGCGCCGCATCGTCAGGATGCGCGCATGGTTCGGCGGATCGAGGGCGCGCAATTCGGAATTGGCGATGTAGACTTCCTGCCGGCGCTCGAAGTGGTAGAGCAGGTGGTGGGCGATGAAGGCGCGAAGGCGCGCCATGGGCTCCGGCCCGGCGGCGGCGAGCGCGGCGTCCGTCTCCGCGAGCAGGGAGGTCATGTGCTCGCTCATCAGGTCGAAGAGCAGGCCCTGCTTCGTGGTGATGTGGTTGTAAAGCGAGCCAGGGCGGATGCCGACCTCGGCGGCGAGGTCGCGCAGGTTCATCGCGGCATAGCCGTGGCGATAGATCAGCCCGCGGGCGGCATCGCGGATCGCCGCCGCGGTGCGGGCGCCGTTCGAGCCTGTGATGCGGGCCATGCTGGCCTCCTGGAAGTGTCTCGGTCCCCTGCTGCGCGGGAGGGTTCCGCGCGAAAGGCTTGCGGTCAATCTGAAAACTAACGTATGTTCGTTTTCAAGTGGGGCACCCCAGTCCCCACAGGGAGGACGTCGCATGGCAAGAATGGCGCTTTTGGGTCGCCGCCGGCATGACATGCGGTGGGGATCCGCCCGGGTGGCTGGGCATCCGGTGACCTGCTTGGCCGTCACAAGCCCCAGGGAAGCGTTCCGTGGCGGATGACCTGGGCCTGGCCGCCTCCGGGGGTGTTGGTGCTTCCGGGTCCGCCCCATATGCCAGCGGACAGGGAGGTAACGCCAGGGAGCGCGGGCGCATGCAGGAAGCAAGGCCGCTCCTCGAGGCCATCGGGGTTTCGCTGCGCTTTGGTGGTGTGCGCGCCCTGACCGATGTGTCCTTCCAGGTCCGGCAGGGCGAAATCTTCTCCATCATCGGCCCGAACGGGGCCGGCAAGACCTCCATGGTGAACTGCATCTCCGGCCGCTACCGGCCGACCGAGGGGCAGATCCGCTTCGAGGGGCAGGACATTACCCGGCTGCGGCCGAACCGGCGCGCCGCCATCGGCATTGGCCGTACCTTCCAGAACCTGGCGCTGTTCGGGCACATGACCGTGCTCGACAACATCATGGTCGGGCGGCACCACCTGCTGCGGAAGGGCTTCCTGCCGGGGATGATCTACTGGCTGGGAGGCGCGCAGCGGGAGGAGATCGCGCACCGGCGGGAGGTCGAGGAGATCATCGACTTTCTGGAAATCCAGCATGTGCGCAAGGCGGTGGCGGGGCAGCTTTCCTACGGCTTGCGCAAGCGGGTGGAGCTGGCGCGGGCGGTGGCGCTTAAGCCGAAGCTGATCCTGCTGGACGAGCCGATGGCGGGCATGAACCTCGAAGAGAAGGAGGACATGGCTCGCTACATCCTCGACCTGAACGAGGAATGGGGCATGACTGTGCTGATGATCGAGCACGACATGGGCGTGGTCATGGATATCTCCCATCGTGTCATGGTGCTCGACTTCGGCCGGAAGATCGCGGAGGGCGCACCGGAGGCGGTGCTGGCCGACGAGCATGTGAAGCGCGCCTATCTCGGCGAGGCCACCGAGGCCAGCCAGGACACCGCAGAGCCGGAGACCGTGGCGTGACGCCCGACACCCTGCCGAAGTTGCTGGTCCGCAACGCCCGCGAGCACGGCGCCGAGGTGGCGCTGCGGGAGAAGGAATTCGGCATCTGGCGCAGCATCACCTGGGCGGAGTACGAGGCACGGACGCGGGCCTTCGCGCTGGGGCTGCGGGAGCTGGGGCTGGGCGCCGGCGATGTGGTGGGGCTGATCGGCGACAACCGGCCGGACTGGGTGATGGGAGAGATCGCAGCGCATGCGATCGGCGCCCGGTCCATGGGAATCTATCGCGACGCCCTGGATGACGAGGTCGCCTACCTGCTGGAGCACAGCGGTGCCAGGGCGGTCTTTGCCGAGGATGAGGAGCAGGTGGATAAGCTGCTCAACATCACGGAGCGCGTGCCCGGGTTGCGCCACATCATCTATTCCGACCCGCGCGGCATGCGGAAGCACCAGGATCCGCGCCTACTGCCGGCGGCGGAGTTGGTGCGGATGGGGGAGGCCGCGCATGTCGCTGATTCAGGCGCCTGGATGCGGCTGGTGGAGGCGACGCGGGGAGAAGAGGTGGCGATCCTCTGCACCACCTCCGGCACCACGGCGCGGCCGAAGCTGGCCATGCTGCAGGCCAGGGCGCTGATCCGTCATTGCGAATGCTATCTGAAGGCCGATCCGAAGGGGCCAAGGGACGAGTATGTTTCCGTCCTGCCGCTGCCCTGGATCATGGAGCAGATCTATGTGCTCGGCTGGGGGCTGATCGCCCGGATGAAGGTCAATTTCGTCGAGGAGCCCGAGACGATGATGGCCGATTTCCGGGAGATCGGCCCGACCTTCGTGCTGTTCGCGCCGCGGGTGTGGGAAGCCATCGCGGCCGAGGTTCGCGCCAAGGTGATGGATGCCTCGCCACTGAAGCGCCGGATGTTCGATCTCGGGATGCGGCTGGGGCTGGAGGCGCTGGACAAGGGCGGACGATCGGCGGTGGCGGACCAGCTTCTGTTTCGGGCGCTGCGCGACCGGCTGGGCTTCACCAACCTGAAATCGGCGGCGACGGGCGGCGCGGCGCTGGGGCCGGACACCTTTCGCTTCTTCCTGGCCATGGGCGTGCCGCTGCGGCAGCTCTACGGCCAGACGGAATTGCTGGGCGCCTACACCATTCACCGGCCGGATGACGTGAATTTCGACACGGTCGGGATCGCCTTCGACGAAACGGTCGAGATGCGGATCCATGAGCCGGACCAGAACGGGGTGGGCGAGATCGTGACCCGCCACCCCAACATGTTTGCCGGCTATCTTGGCATGGCAGAGAATCCGGATTTGCGCGATGGCTGGCTGCATACCGGCGATGCCGGCTATTTCGACAAGTCCGGCCATCTGGTGGTGATCGACCGCATCAAGGACATCGCCACCACAAGCCGGGGCGACCGCTTCTCGCCGCAATACATCGAGAACAAGTTGAAATTCTCGCCCTATGTCGCGGAGGCGGTGGTGCTGGGCGATGGCCGCCCGCACCTGGCGGCGATGATCTGCATCCGCTTCCCCATCGTCAGCAAATGGGCGGAGCGCAACCGGATTGCCTTCACCACCTATACCGACCTTTCAGCCAAGGAGCCGGTGCTGGACCTGCTGCGGGCGGAGGTGGAGAAGGTGAACGCCACTCTGCCGGAGCCGCAGCGCATTCGCGATTTCGTCCTGCTCTACAAGGAGCTGGACGCGGATGACGAGGAGCTGACCCGCACCCGCAAGGTCCGCCGCGGCGTCATCGGCAGGAAATACGGCGACATCATCGAGGCGATCTATCGCGGCGACCGCGCCATCCCGGTGGACACCACCATCACCTTCCAGGACGGCACGAAACAGCGCATCCGCACCACCCTGCGGGTGATCTCCATGAGAGAGGACGCGCCCATGGCGCTGGCGGCGGAGTAGGGCATGGACTGGCCGTTGCTGCTGCAACTGACATTGAACGGGCTGATCGTCGGCGCGCTCTATGGCGTGGTCGCGATGAGCTTCGTGCTGATCTACAAGGCCAGCCAGGTGGTGAATTTCGCCCAGGGCGAATTCCTGCTGGTCGGCGCCTGGGTCTGCTGGTGGCTGCTGACCGACTGGCAACTGCCCTTCTGGGCAGGATTCCTGTTCACGCTCGCCTTCATGACGCTGTTCGGCATCATCATCCAGGTGGTGGTGCTGCGGCCGCTGATCGGAGAGCCGGTGATCAGCGTCATCATGGCCACCATCGGCCTGGGCATCTTCTTCCAGGCGCTGATGAAGTGGATCTTCGGCGTCTTCGCCAAGCCTTTCCCGCCGATCTTCGCCGCGGACCAGGTGAGCGTCCTGGGGCTGCAGGTGCAGACGGTCTATCTGCTGTCGCTCGGCATCTCCGTGCTCATCATGCTGGGCTTCGCCTGGTTCTTCACCTTCAGCAAGCACGGGCTGGCGATGCGGGCGACCGCCTTCGACCAGCAGGTGGCGCAGAGTCTGGGTGTCTCCGTACCGAAGGTCTTCGCCATGTCCTGGGCCATCTCCGCCGTGGTCTCCGCGGTGGCGGGGGTGGTGGTGGGGGTGGTGAACGGCGTGTCCTCGGCGCTGTCCTTCTATGGGATCAAGGTGTTCCCGGCGGTGATCCTGGGCGGGCTGGATTCCATCCTGGGTGCGGTGCTGGGCGGGCTGATCGTCGGCGTGCTGGAGAACTGGGCGCAGTACCTCGATGCCGAGTGGCTGAACTGGGGCAACATGTACACCATCGCGCCCTTCTACGCCCTGATCCTGATCCTGCTGATCAAGCCCTATGGGCTGTTCGGCACCAAGAACATCGAGCGGGTGTGACGCGCCATGACCGCGATGATCCCCGCCGGCGAGTACCACGCCACCTACCGGGAAGACATGACCATCTTCCCGACGCGGAACAGCCGCTATGCGCTGTGGATCGGCATTGCGCTGCTCTGCCTGGCACCCCTGGCGTTAGGGCGGTACGAGCTGGGGCTGCTGATCACCATCGGCTTCACCGGCATTGCCGCACTCGGGCTCAACATCCTGGTCGGCTTCACCGGGCAGATCAGCATCGGGCATGCGGCTTTCTTCGGCTTCGGCGCTTTCGCCAGTGCCTGGCTGCATGAATACGCGCATATCCCGGTGGCGCTCTGCATCCCGCTCGCCGGTCTGATGACGACGGCAGTGGGCATGATCTTCGGCCTGCCGGCGGCGCGGCTGAAGGGGCTCTACCTGGCGATCGCGACGCTCGCGGCGCAGTTCATCCTGGAGGATTTCTTCGCCCGCGCCCAATGGTTCACCGGCGGCGTCGCCGGCCGCATCACCGAGCCCTTCACCCTGTTCGGCTGGGTGGCGGACCGGGAGGAGAGCTATTTCTACGTCGTCCTCGCTTATGTGATCGTGATGTTCGTCGCCGCCGCCAATTTGATGCGGACGCGCGACGGCAGGGCGCTGGTGGCGGTGCGGGACCATTATCTCAGCGCGGAGATGATGGGTATTAACCTAGCCTATTACCGCACGCTCAGCTTCGGCATTGCCAGCTTCTATGCCGGCATCGGCGGCGCTCTTTATGCGCATTACCTGCTCTTCGTGAGCGTGGAGGCGTTCAATATCCTTTACTCCATCCAGTTTCTCGGCATGGTCATCATCGGGGGGCTGGGCAGCGTCATGGGCAGCCTGATGGGCGCGGCCTTCATGGTGCTGCTGCCGGAGGTGGTGCAAGCGGGGGCCGATGCGCTGGCCGGAGGCGCGGTGGACCGTGCACTGAAGATCGGCGCCAATATCAGCTTCCTGCGTGAGATGGCGATCGGCGCCACCATCATCCTGTTTCTGATCTTCGAGCCAGATGGGCTGGCACGGCGCTGGCGCCTGATCAAGGCATACTGGAAGCTCTATCCTTATTCGCACTGAACAAGACGGGAGGAAACACAGTGACGATGCGGCGGACATTCCTGAGGCTGGCGGTGGCGGCGACACTGGGGCTGCCCTTGGCGGCGCAGGCCCAGCCGATCCCGGTCGGGCATCTGATGGACAATTCGGGCGCGACCTCGGATGTCGGCGTGCCCTATGGGCAGGGCGTGGCGGATACGCTGGCCTGGGTGAACAATACCCGGAAGGGCATCAATGGCCGCCAGCTGCGGGTGCTGGGCTTTGACTATGGCTATCAGGCGCCGCGTGCCGTCAGCCAGTACCAGGCCTGGAGCCGCGAGGGCGTGGTTGCCATCCAGGGCTGGGGCACGGCGGATACTGAGGCGCTGGTCCGCTTCGTGACGCGTGACCGCATTCCCTACATCTCCGCCTCCTATTCCGCCGCGCTGACCGATGCGGGCGGCAAGTCCGGCCGCCAGGGTGTAGAGGCGGCGCCCTTCAACTTCTTCTATGGCCCCTCATATTCGGATGCGCTGCGCGCCATGCTGCGCTGGGCGGCGGATGACTGGAAGGCGCGCGGCCAGCAGGGGAAGCCGAAATACGTCCATATGGGCGCCAACCATCCCTATCCGAACTCGCCCAAGGAAGCCGGTGAGGCCATGGCGCGGGAACTGGGCTTCGAGGTCCTGCCCGCCATCGTCTTCGCGCTGACGCCGGGTGACTATACGGCGCAGTGCCTCACCCTGAAGAACCAGGGCGCCAATTACGCCTATCTCGGCAATACGGCGGGGTCGAACATCTCCGTGCTGCGCGCCTGCCAGACGGCGGGGGTGAATGTGCAGTTCCTCGGCAATGTCTGGGGTATGGATGAGAACGCCATGAAGGCGGCCGGCACGGCGGCAAATGGCGTGGTCTTCCCGGTGCGTACCGCGACCGTCTGGGGCCAGCAGGCGCCGGGCATGGAAACGATCCGGCAGATCAGCCGCGTCTCCGATCCCTCGGGCAATGCCTATCGTCCGGTGCACTACCTGGCGGGCGCCTGCGCTGCCATGCTGATGGTGGAGGCGATGGAGACCGCCGCGCAGAATGGCGGCCAGGTGAACGGAGTACGCATCCGCGACAGCTTCTATGCCCGCAAGGACTGGGTGCCGCGCGGCTTCGAGGGCGTCTGCAACCCCTCCACCTTCACCGCAGAGGACCATCGCGGGACCATGCGCGTCGCGCTGTACCGCGCCCGGGTGAATGGCGACACCAGCCAGGGCAGCGTCGCCGAGCTGATGCAGTCCGGCACGATGAAGCTGGAGCCGGTGACGACCATCGAGCTTGAGCGCAAGCGCGAATGGCTGGGCTGGTAAGAGCATGAGCGCGGCGCTGGAGACGGTCGCGGGCGGACCGCCGGGGGCAACCCCGGCGGAGCAGCCCGCGCTGCTCGATGTGAACAACATCGAGGTCGTCTACAACGACGTTATCCTGGTGCTGCGCGGCCTCTCGCTTCGCGTGCCGCAGGGAAAGATCGTCGCCCTGCTCGGCGCCAACGGGGCAGGGAAGTCCACCACGCTGAAGGCCATCTCCGGCCTCCTCAAGACCGAGGAGGGCGAGGTCACGCGGGGCGAAATCCTCTTCGGTGGCGAGCGGATCAACGGCATCGACCCGCATCTCATCGTCCGCAAGGGGATCTTCCAGGTGATGGAGGGGCGGCGGATCGTCGCCGACATGACCTGCCTGGAAAATCTCCGCCTCGGCGCCTTCACCCGCTCCGACCGCGAGGTGAAGCGCGACATTGAAATGGTCTATTCTTTCTTCCCCCGGCTGAAGGAACGCACGGGTCTGGCCGGCTATCTCTCGGGCGGGGAGCAGCAGATGCTGGCGATAGGCCGGGCACTGATGGCGCGGCCCAAGTTGATCCTGATGGATGAGCCCTCCATGGGCCTCTCGCCGCTGCTGGTGAAGGAGGTCTTCGGCATCATCCGTCGGCTGAACGAGGAACTGGGTATCACCATCCTGCTGGTGGAGCAGAATGCCCGCATGGCGCTCTCCGTCGCTTCCTATGGCTATGTCATGGAGCAGGGGAAGGTGGTGCTGGACGGCACGGCGGAGGCGCTCTCGGCCAATGAGGATGTGAAGGAATTCTATCTCGGCGGTCATGGGACGGAGCGGAAGAGCTTCCGTAACCTGAAATCCTACAAGCGCCGCAAGCGTTGGCTGTGAACCATGCTGCCCCCCGGCGACAGCTATGAGGCCATCCGCGCCGCCTTCCGCTGGCGCATCCCCGAACGGTTCAATATCGGGGTGGATGCCTGCGACCGCTGGGCGGATGGCAGCGGGCGGCTGGCGCTGCTGCACCTTCGGGCCGATGGCGAGCTGGAGCGCATCAGCTTCGACGCATTGAAGGCGCAGACAAACCGGCTGGCGAATACGCTGCGCGCATATGGGATTGCACGCGGGGATCGCGTCGGCGTGCTGCTGCCGCAGGTGCCGGAGGCGGCAGTGGCGCATCTTGCCATTTACAAGCTCGGCGCCATTGCTGTGCCGCTGTTCCAGCTGTTCGGCGAGCAGGCGCTGGAATACCGGCTGCGGGATTCCGGCGCGGCGGCGCTGGTGACGGATGCGACAGGGCTTGCCAAGCTGGCAGGCATCCGGCCGGCGCTGCCGGCTCTGCGTGTAGTCTTCGCCACGGATGGCCCGGGGGAGGGGGCGCTCGACCTGCCGGCCGAGATGGCACGCGCCAGCGATGCCTTCACGCCTTCGGATACCTTGGCGGATGATCCGGCGGTCATCATCTATACCTCCGGCACCACTGGCAGCCCCAAGGGCGCGCTGCATGCGCATCGTGTGCTGCTCGGGCATCTGCCGGGGGTGGAGATGCCGCAGGACCTGTTCCCGAGGCCCGGCGACCTGTTCTGGACGCCGGCGGACTGGGCGTGGATCGGCGGGCTGTTCGATGTGTTGCTGCCTAGCCTGCATCACGGCATCCCGGTGCTGGCGCATCGCATGGCGAAATTCGATCCGGAATTCGCCTTCCACCTGATGGCGCAATGCGGCGTGCGCAATGCCTTCCTGCCGCCGACGGCGCTGAAGATGCTGCGCGCCGTGCCGGATCCGAAGCGCTTCGGTTGCAAGCTGCGTTCCATCGGTAGTGGCGGCGAGACATTGGGTGAGGAACTGCTGGACTGGGGCCGCGCCACCTTCGGCTGCACCATCAACGAATTCTACGGCCAGACCGAATGCAACCTGGTCGTTTCCAACTGTGCCACCATCATGCCGGTGCGGCCGGGCAGCATGGGCCGCGCGGTGCCGGGGCATGAGGTGGCGGTGGTGGATGCCGGCGGCACGCCGCTGCCGCCCGGCACGCTCGGTACCATCGCAATCCGCCGGCCTGATCCGGTGATGTTTCTGGGCTACTGGAACAACCCGGAAGCCACGGCAGCGAAATTCGCTGGAGACTGGCTGCTGACCGGCGACCAGGGCATGCAGGACGAGGAAGGCTATTTCCGCTTCGTCGGCCGCGATGACGATGTGATCACCTCAGCCGGCTACCGCATCGGCCCAGGCGAGATCGAGGATTGCCTGCTGCGCCATCCTGCCGTCGCCATGGCCGCCGTGGTCGGCGTGCCGGATGCGCTGCGGACCGAGCGCGTGGCAGCCGTCATCGTGCCCGCCGCCGGAGCGCGGCCCGGGCCGGAGCTGGCGCGGGAGATCCAGGATTTCGTCCGCGCCCGCCTTGCCGGCCACGCCTATCCGCGGGAGGTGCATTTCGCGGAATCCCTGCCCATGACCGCCACCGGCAAGGTGATTCGGCGGGAGATCCGGCAGAGCCTTGGCAAACGCGCCGCCGACGGCAATGTTGCGGGCCATGACCCCGGAACGGGGAGGAGCTAGATGCCCTCGAACAGCCAGATTCCGAGTCTCGATTTCGGGCTCGGCGAGGAGATCGACATGCTGCGGGACAGCGTGCGGGACTTCTCCGCCGCGCGCATCGCGCCGATCGCCGCCGAGATCGACCGCACCGACGAATTCCCGCGCTATCTCTGGCCGGAGATGGGTGCACTCGGCCTGCACGGGATCACGGTGGAGGAGGAGTGGGGCGGCACCGGCATGGGCTACCTGGCCCACTGCGTGGCCATGGAGGAGGTCAGCCGTGCCTCCGCCTCGGTGGGCCTGTCTTATGGCGCGCATTCCAATCTATGCGTCAACCAGATCCGCCGCAACGGCACGGATGAGCAGAAGCGCCGCTATCTGCCGAAGCTGATTTCCGGCGAGCATCTCGGCGCGCTGGCGATGAGCGAGCCGGGTGCGGGCAGCGACGTCGTCTCCATGCGGCTGCGCGCCGACCGCAAGGGCGACCGCTATGTGCTGAACGGCACCAAGCTCTGGATCACCAATGCGCATTATGCCGAGGTGTTGGTGGTCTATGCCAAGACCGAGCCGGATGCCGGGCCGCGCGGTATCACCGCCTTCATCGTGGAGAAGGGTTTCAAGGGCTTCCGCCCGGCGCAGAAGCTGGACAAGCTCGGCATGCGCGGCAGCCCGACCAGCGAGCTGGTCTTCGAGGATTGCGAGGTGCCGGCGGAGAACGTCCTCGGCAAGGTGAATGAGGGCGTGCGGGTGCTGATGTCCGGCCTGGACTATGAGCGCGCGGTGCTGGCGGCCGGGCCGCTCGGCATCATGCAGGCGGCGCTCGACATCGTGGTGCCCTATATCCATGAGCGGAAGCAGTTCGGGCAGCCGATCGGCGAGTTCCAGCTCATCCAGGGCAAGGTCGCCGATATGTACACGGCGCTGAATGCCTGCCGCGCCTATGTCTATGCCGTAGCGCGGGCCTGCGACCGCGGCCAGACGACACGGAAGGATGCGGCGGGCGCCATCCTCTATGCGGCGGAGGCGGCGACGAGGATCGCGTTGGATGCCATCCAGATCCTCGGCGGCATGGGCTACATCAACGAAACACCCACGGGCCGGCTTCTGCGGGATGCCAAGCTTTATGAAATCGGTGCCGGCACCAGCGAGATCCGTCGCATGCTGATCGGCCGTGAACTGTTCCGGGAGACGGCGTGAGCATCATCCAATCCGGAGTCGAGACGCGTGGCGTGGAATTCCGCAGCAATGCCGCGACCATGCGCGACCTGCTGGCACAGCTCGCGGAGCGTACAGCCGAGGCGGCGCTGGGCGGCCCGGAGGCGTCGCGCCAACGGCATCTGTCCCGCGGCAAATTGCTGCCGCGGGAGCGAGTGGAGCGGTTGCTCGACCCCGGTGCGCCCTTCCTCGAACTCTCGCCGCTGGCTGCCTATGGCATGTATGGCGGGGAGGTTCCGGCGGGCGGCATCATCACCGGGATCGGCCGCGTCTCCGGGCGGGAATGCGTCATCGTGGCGAATGATGCCACGGTGAAGGGTGGCACCTACTACCCCATCACGGTGAAGAAGCATCTCCGGGCGCAGGAGATCGCGCAGCAGAACCGCCTGCCCTGCATCTACCTGGTGGA
>CALGVL010000341.1 GCA_937930165.1 uncultured Acetobacteraceae bacterium | reverse complement strand
GTGGCGGCCCTTGGTCAGCACCTCCACGTCTTGCCCGTAACGATCCACCGATTGGCGTGGGGTGAGGATGGAGGAGGTGGGCTTCACCGCGAAGCGCGCGACAATTGGCTGGCCGGTGGAGATGCCGCCCAGGATGCCGCCGGCATGGTTGGAGGCGAACTGCACCCTGCCATCCGGCCCCATGCGCATCTCGTCGGCATTGGCCTCGCCGGAGAGGGCGGCGGCGGCGAAGCCATCGCCGATCTCCACGCCCTTCACCGCATTGATGCCCATCAGCGCCGCGGCGATATCGGCATCCAGCTTGCCATAGACCGGTGCGCCGAGGCCCGGGGGCACGCCCTCCGCCACCACCTCCACCACCGCGCCGAGGGAGGAGCCGGCCTTGCGCGCCGCCAGCAGCTTCTCCTCCCAGCGCGGCACGGCGGCCGGGTCGGGGCAGAACAGCTCATTGGCCTCCACGGCGGCCCAGTCCCAATTGGCGCGGTCGATCCGGTCGTCGCCCATCTGCACCAGGGCGGCGCGGATCCTCACCTCCGGCCCCAGGACCTTGCGGGCCACGGCCCCGGCGGCGACGCGCATCGCCGTCTCCCGCGCCGAGGAGCGCCCGCCCCCGCGATAGTCGCGGATGCCGTATTTCAGCTCATAGGTGAGGTCGGCATGGCCGGGGCGGAAGCGGTCCTTGATCTCCCCGTAGTCGCGGCTGCGCTGGTCCTGGTTCTGGATCAGCAGGGCGATGGGGGTGCCGGTGGTCAGCCCCTCGAAGACGCCGGACAGGATGCGGACTTGGTCCGCCTCCTGCCGCTGGGTGACGAAGCGGCTCTGGCCGGGGCGCCGGCGGTCCAGGAAGGGCTGGATATCGGCCTCGGAGAGGGCGATGCGCGGCGGGCAGCCATCTATGACGCAACCGATGGCCGGCCCGTGGCTCTCGCCCCAGGTGGTGACGCGGAAGAGGTGGCCGAAGGAATTGTGGGACATGGCGGCGCCCGGCCTCCCCCGGCCGGGTTCAGTCCTTCACCGTGCTGATATCGGGCGCGTCCACCGCCTTCATGCCGACCACATGGTAGCCGCAATCGACATGGTGGACCTCGCCGGTCACGCCGGCGCCGAGATCGGAGAGCAGGTACAGCCCGGCGCCGCCGACCTCCTCGATGGTCACGTTGCGCTTCAGCGGGCTGTTGAGCTGGTTCCACTTCAGGATATAGCGGAAATCGCCGATGCCGCTGGCCGCCAGGGTCTTGATCGGCCCGGCGCTGATGGCGTTCACCCGGATGCCCTGGCCGCCCAGATCCACCGCAAGGTAACGGACGCTGGCCTCAAGCGCCGCCTTGGCCACACCCATCACGTTGTAATGCGGCGTGACCCGCTCCGCGCCCAGATAGCTCATGGTCAGCAGGCTGCCGCCATTCTTCATCAGCGGCACGGCACGTTGGCTGACCGAGACGAAGGAGTAGCAGGAGATGTCCAGCGCCTGCAGGAAGGCTTCGCGCGGCGTGTCCAGGTAGCGGCCGCGGAGATACTGCTTGTCGGCGAAGCCAATGGCATGGACCAGGAAGTCCAGCCGGCCCCAGTCCTTCTCCAGCGCCGCGAAGGCGGCATCCACGCTGGCATCGTCGGTCACGTCGCAGGGCAGGAGGTGGCGGCTGCCGACGCTCTCCGCCAGGGGACGGACGCGCTTCTCCAGCGCCTCCCCCTGATAGGTAAAGGCAAGCTCAGCCCCCTGGGCGGCCACCGCCCGGGCGATGCCCCAGGCGATGGAGCGATCATTGGCGACCCCCATGATGAGTCCGCGCTTGCCGGCCATGAGCGTGCCGGTGGGGGCGTCTGCGAGGGGCGCTTCTGGCATGCGTGACAATGACCGACGGCTGGTTGCAGGGAGCCAGGAGGGGTGGCACATGCGGGTGAGCCGGGCAAGGGGGCCCGGCCCTTTCTTCCTCCCCCAGGATGCCTGCCATGGATGCGACCGCCCTCGATCCCATTGCCCAGTTCGAGGCCTGGCTCGCGGAAGCGACGCAATCCGAACCGAACGACCCCAACGCCGTCTGCCTGGCCACCTGCACGCCGGATGGCCGGCCCTCCGCCCGCATGGTGCTGCTGAAGGGCGTGGATCCGCGGGGCTTCGTCTTCTACACCAATCTGGAGAGCCGGAAGGGCCAGGAGCTGCTGGCCAACCCCCATGCCGCCCTCTGCTTCCACTGGAAGAGCCTGCGGCGCAGCGTGCGCGTCGAGGGGGCGGTGGAGCGGGTGAGCGATGCGGAGGCCGATGCCTATTTCGCCACCCGCCCGCGCGGCTCGCGCATTGGCGCCTGGGCTAGCCGGCAGTCCCGCCCGCTGGAGAGCCGCTTCGCGCTGGAGAAGCGGGTGGCGGAATTCACCATGAAATTCGGCATGGGCGAGATCCCGCGCCCCGAATTCTGGTCCGGCTTCCGGGTGCTGCCGCAGCGGATCGAATTCTGGCGCGACATGGCCTTCCGCCTGCATGACCGCCAGGTCTTCCATCGGGAAGGGGAGGGCTGGCGGGTCGAGGCCCTGTATCCGTGACCATCCCCGCGCCGCAGCAGCCGGTGGCGGCGCTGCTGCGGCGCCTGACCGGCGCGGACCCGATCGAGACGCATGTCTCCGCCATCTTCGTCGGGCCGAACCAGGCACTGAAGCTGAAGAAGGCGGTGCGGCTCGGCTTCCTGGATTTCACCAGCCTCGCCGCGCGGGAGCGGTTCACCCGGCGGGAGCTGGAGATCAACCAGCCCTTCGCCCCCGGTCTCTACCGCGATGTGCAGCCGGTGGTGCGGCGGCCGGATGGTGGCCTGGCCCTGGGCGGGGCGGGGGAGGTGGTGGACTGGGTGCTCCGCATGGCGCCCGTCCCGGCCGGGGACTTCCTGGACGCGGTGGCGGCGCGCGGCGGGCTGACGCCCGAGATGCTGGACCAGATGGCGGATGCCGCCGCCGCCCTGCACGCGGCCTC
>CALGVL010000340.1 GCA_937930165.1 uncultured Acetobacteraceae bacterium | reverse complement strand
CCCGCCGGCCCTGGCCGGTCTCCTCCTCCAGGAAGGAGAGGAAGGCGGCGTCCGGATCCGCTTCACCGGCGAAGCGGGGCGGCGTGGGGGCGTCCTCCCCATTCTCTGCCGTCTCCACCTGCCGCCCGTGCAGTGCCGCTTTCCAGGCCGCATCGTCCAAATAGAGTTCCGCCGGCGGCGGCACGGGCGGGCCGCCGGGCAGGGAGGGGCGCAGCGCGATGCGGGTACGGAAGGCTTCCTCCACCTCCGCCAGGCGCTGCTCGCGCGTCGCCTCGGTCTCGGCATCGAGCAGGATCGCGGCCTCGGGCAGCAGTCCCATGGGCGGAACCAGCGCCGTGCCGAATGCGGGCAGCGCATGCTCCAGGCCCGGCGGCCTTTCCTCCATCGCCTTGCCTTCCGGCAGCACCAGCTCGGAGGCGGGGAGCAGGGTGAGGGAGGGCGCCTCCTCCAGGCTGCGCTGGGTCAGCACGTCATAGCGGCTGATCCCGGTGATCCGGCCTTCCTCATGCCGGATTCGCCAAGCGCTGGCACCTTCCTCCGTGGCGGGGAAGAGGTCGGCGACGCTGCCATGGATCGCCGCCTCGCCCGGCGCGTCCACCCGTTCGTCAAGGATGTAGCCGAAGCGCAGCAGCGCCTGCCGCAGCGCCTCCGGGTCCAGGGGCTCACCCGGCGCGAAATGCAGATCCGCCCTGGCGGCATCGCGCGGCAGGCGCTGGGTCGCGGCCTCGACGGAGGCGATCAGCAGCCGCGCTCCCCGCGCCGGCCGGCCGAGCCGGTCCAGCAGGCTGAGCCGCCGCCCCATGATCGCGCAGGACGGCGAGACCCGGTCATAGGGCAGGCAATCCCAGCCGGGCAGGTGCAGCACCTCCATCGTCGCGGGGGCCAGGGCCCGTGCGGCGCGGGCCAGGCGGGCGGCGCGGGTCTCGCCGCGGGCAACGAAGATCAGGCCGGAAGGACCGGCCGCCTCGGCGCGCTCGACCAGCCGGGCGGCGAGCAGGCCCTCCGGTTCGGCTTCGATCATGGGGTGGCTCTGCTCTCCGCAATTCCGCCTGGCTGGCGGGCGGGAAGCCCGACGCTGGAGCGGCGCCGGGGTTGCAACGTCGCGCGCGGGCGTTCCGTCAGTGCGGCCGGCGCTTGCCGGGCGAGCGCCCGCCGCTGCGACGCTCCGCGCGGGAGGCGAGGGCGCGGCTGCCCTTCGGCCTGGCCTCCGGCTCCGGCTCCGGCGCGGGCCGGGCGGCCGGTTTGGGTTCCGGCACGTCGTCCGCAGTGGCGATCAGGGCGCTGGGGGCAGGGGCGGGGGCCTTGAGGTCAGGCCCCGCCTCCGGCGGCGTGCCAGGCTGGCCTTCGATCACCCTCAGGGCGGCCAGGGGCGTGCCGGGCGGCACGGCTGCGGGCGCGGGCGTGGGGGGTGCCGCGGCGGCGTCGCGGGCTTCCGCCCGGGGAAGGCCGCCGGTCCAGAACAGCGTCGCCTGGCGCGCGGCCTGGGTTAGGAAGGCGGCCTGCTGCCGCTGCCATTCGGCCATCCAGAAGCCGCGCAGCGCACCGGCCCAGGCATTGGCGCTGCTCAGCCAGAAGCTCAACATCGGATTGGTTCTGAAGCTGGGGTCCATAATCGGTGTCATCTCCTGCAATGCGGTCGGTCACACCATGGTGCGCCGCAACATGGCGCTACAACCCCACCGCGGCCCGGTGCCGCGATCGTGAGGCGCCGCGTCCGATCAAGGCTTGAGCAGCCCCGCCATCCGCAGGGCCCGCCGGATGATCCCCTCGGTATCCTGCGGCTCGCCCGCGCTCCCGGTCCGTGCTGCGGGTTCTGGCCGGTTGGGGAGAGCGGGGAGGAGCCCGAAGAATTCGGCGATCGCATGGGTGGAGGAGATGCCGGCATCCAGGATGAAGGGGCCGGCCCTGCCGCCGCGTCCTTCGCCCTCGCCCGGATGGATCGGCACGCCATGCGCGAGGCCGGCGATGCTGTGCATCTCCACCAGCACCCGGCCCTCGGCATCGCGCCAGCTGCGTCGGCGGTGGCTCCCTGCCCGCGTCGGCTCCAGCCGCGAGGGCGCGGCCAGGCCGTGCAGATCGGTCCATTGCCGCAGGATCTGCTCGGCATTCACCGGCCGCACGGTGGCATCGGCCTCTCCCTGCCAGATGGAGATGCGCGGCCATGGCCCGCGATGCGGGGAGGCGGCGCGGACCAGCTCGCCCCAGGCCCGGGCCGGGCGCGGCCGGCCGGTCGCCATGGCCTCGAAGGCTTCCTGCATGCTGGCCGCGGCGCCATAGGGCAGGCCGGCGATGATCGCGCCGGCGGCGAAGACCTCCGGATAGGTCGCCAGCATCACCGAGGCCATGGCGCCCCCGGCCGAGAGGCCGGTGACGCAGACCCGCCGCGCATCCAGCCGGTGGTCCCGGAGCATGCGCGCGATCATCTGCCGGATGGACAGCGCCTCGCCGGCATCGCGGGTGGTATCCGCCGGCTGGAACCAATTGAAGCAGAGGTTGGGGTTGTTGGCCTGGCGCTGCTCCGGCAGCAGCAAGGCGAAGCCGTGACGGCGGGCGAGGTCCGACCAGCCGGTGCCAAGGTCATAGCCGGCGGCAGTCTGGGTGCAGCCATGCAGCAGCACAACCAGCGGCGCCCCGGCCGGCAGGTCCGGCGGCACGAAGCGCAGCATGCGCAACCCGCCGGGATTGGTGCCGAAGCCGGTCACCTCGGTGAGATGCGGCGCCGCCTCCGCGGGGCGGCGGGCGGTGCGGGCCGCGGCCATGCGGGCCTGGAGGCGGGCCAATTCGGCAAGGCTGGTATGGTGGCGGGCCAAGCTGGATCTCCTCATTGCCCGGCCTGCCCCAAGCGCGAGCGGGCAGCATCGGTTCCGCTGCAATGCAGCATCTTTTGTGCGCTGCAGCAAATCTGGCCTCAGAAGGTCGCCCGGAAGCCGAAGCCGAGCCGTCCCTTGGCGCCACATGGCGCGCTGACATGGAAGGGCGCACCACCCTTGGCCTCGACCTGCAGTTGCAGGGAGCAGTCCTCCGCTCCCACCGCAGCCTCCGTCCCGGCGATCGGTGCGGTGGCGTTGACGGCAAGGCGCAGGTTGACCGGCGGGCCGCCGAAACGGTCAAGTTCGGCACCGACCCCCGCGGAGAGTTTCACCATCAGCTCCGGACCGCCGGCCGGGTGAAGCGGCAGGTCGAGCCCGACCCGGTTCCCCAGGCCAGCGGCGGCGGAAAGCTGCAGCCCGGGCTGGAACGGCCAAGCCAGTTCCTCCATCAATCCCAGGCCGGCCTGTGGCGCAGGCGCCGGGCCGCTGCCCGGCGCATCCAGCACCAGGCGCAGTACCGGGGTGACAGTGAGGGCGATGGCCTCGCACCAGCTACCGGCCGCGCAGAAGCGTTGGGCGGCGCGGCGCCCGGCGGTAAGGCGGCCATGCATGGTCGGCTCGGCGGTAGGGGCGGCACCGGGGATTTCGCCCAATACCCACCAGTCGCCGGCTTCCAGCCGGCCCTGGAGAGCGGCGCGGGCCGGGGTGGCGCCGCTCAGGCTGGGGCCTGCCAGGGAAGCGGGTTCGGCACGGAGGGGGGAGGGGAGGGAAAGAATGCCAAGGATCAAAAGAATGCAGTATACTATCTCACGCATTCGTGAGTGCTAGCAGCCCCGGGCGGCCAGCGGAACCACAATGTGGCAAATGTGCGGCAAAACATGGCAGCCTTGCGGCAAGATTGCAGCAGCCAGGCTGGCCCGCAACCCCGTGCTGGAGAGAACGTTTGAAGAACTCGTCCCAGCAAGGAGGACCGCACCGCATGGCCCGCCGCCAGCACGACCACCAGGATGCCGCTGACAACCCCAAGCGCCAGGATCATCCCGGCTCCAACACCATCAAGGACCCGGATGACTGGACGACCGGCGACGAACCCATGACCGGCGCCCAGGCCAGCTATCTGAAGACCCTTTGCGAGGAGGCGGGGGAGGAGTTCGATTCCGGCCTCAGCAAGGCCGATGCTTCCCGCCGTATCGACGAATTGCAGGCCAGGACCGGCCGCGGCGCCTGATCGGGATGGCGGCGGGGCTCAGATCAGCCCCAGCCTCCTTCCCAGATCGCGATAGAGCGCCACCTGGTCCCGCACGAATTCGCGGGTCGCCTCCGGATCAAGGACCTTCGGAATGCCGCCGACCCGCTTCGTTGCGGCCAGCCATTCCCGGTCGCGGGCCAGGGCCGCCAGCGCCTTCACCCAGGCCGCCGCCACCGGCTCCGCCAGGGCCGGCGGGCCGAACAGGGCGTTCCAGCCGGTGATCCGGGTCAGGGACTCCACCCCTGCCTCCTTGGCCGTGGGCACGCGGGGCAGGCTCGGCAGCCGCTCCGCCATGCCCACCACCAGGGCCCGCAATTGGCCGGAGGCGATGGCGCCGCTGGTATCGGTCAGGTTGTTGCCGATGAACTGCGCCTGGCCGGAGAGCACGGCCGTCACCGCCTCCCCCCCGCCACGGAAGGGGATGGCGACGCCGGCATCGATCGGCAGGCCGGCGGCGGCGAACATCTGGCGGATGCCGAGATCGAGGATGGTGGCCGGGCCGGTGGTGGCGAAATTCAGCCGCCCCGGATTCTCCCGCAGCGCCTCGATCAGCTCCCCCAGGGTCTTCCAGGGTGCGTCGGCGCGGACGCAGACCACATAGGGGTTCACATCCAGCAGGCCGAGCATGGTGAATTCGTCCCAGGCATAGGGCGTGCGCGGATCGGTCGCCGGCAGGATGGCGGAGGAGCTGATCCGGGCCAGCAGCAGCGTGTACCCGTCCGGCTTGGCCCGTGCGACATACTGCGTGCCGACCGCGCCGGAGGCCCCGGTGCGGTTCTCCACCACGATGGTCCCCGCCGGGTTGGGCAGATGGCGCGGGGCATGGGCGGCCAGGATGCGGGCGGCGATATCCGAGGCGCCGCCGGCCGAGAAGGGCGCAATGAGTGAAACGGGCCTGTCCGGATAGGGCGTTTCTGCCCGTGCCCTGGCCAGGGCGACGCTGCCCAGACTGGGCACGGCCGCAAGCAGGGCGCGGCGAGATGTGCGGCGCATCGGATTCCCTCCCGGCTTCGTAGCGTTCCTGCCGGCGAGTCTGGCCGCATGTACCGCCGGCCGCCACCGGAATTTACGGCCCTTCGCCCATCATTCCCCTGGCTGGCCGGAATTTGCCCGGAACCTTCCGGCTGTGGTAACGGCGTGGCGATGACGTCCGCGAACGGCACGCCGGTGGGCAACTCCCGGCGACCCTCAGCGGCGTTCCCGCGCCTCGCGCGGGGCGCCCTTCCCCCGGGGCCCGAGGCTCGCGCCGCACCGGCGTCGCGGGCATTCCGTGGTATCCTGATGGCGTTGGCCCTTGCCGGGCCCATGGCCGCTTTTCCTGGCTCCGGTGGCGCGCAGCCGGCCGTGTCCGACAATGCCGAGGCAGGGCGGGAGGCTGGCCCGGCGGCGGTGCCTGCCAAGCCGTCCCGTCCCGCCGCCGCCCATGCCCGCCACCGGCGCGCCGCCGGGCCGCGCCTGCGCGATGCGCCGCAGGAATTGCTGCCGCCGGCAACCGAGCCATCCGGCGCCCTTGCGGCGCGGATGCCGGCATCGCCGCGCGCAGCCTGCCTGGCCGCTGCCCGCCGGGCGGAAGAGGTGCACGGCCTGCCGGAGGGATTGCTGGTCGCCGTTGCCCTGTCCGAGAGCGGGCTGCACGCCCATGCCCTCAATATCGGTGGACGGGCGCATTATCCGGAGGATGCCGCGGTGGCGCGGCGACTGCTGGCCAGCGCCCCGGCCCGCAGTTCCGTCATGGCCGGCTGCGTGCAGGTGAATGCCAGGGTGCATGCCCGCGGCGCCGACTGGCCGCTCGATGCCAGGCGCTCGGCCGACTGGGCCGGTGGGATGCTGCGGCGCTGGTATCTGGAGACCGGAAGCTGGGTGGAGGCGCTGCGCCGCTGGCATGGCGGCTCGCCCGCCAGCACCCGCCGCTTGATCTGCCGAATCCGCGCCAAGCTGGAGGTGACCGCCCCGGGCTCCGGACTGTTGCAGGAGCAGCCCTGCAGCCCGGCCGAGATCGCCCGGCTTCGCCGCAATGGGGCAGCGCTGCTGGAAGTGGCGGAGGCGGTCGAGCGCTAGCCTGCGATCGCCCTGCACAGGCTGGGCGATCCGGACCATTGCGGCGCAACTGCATGATTGCGACGCGGATGCCGGTGCGGCCGCGGATCGCTGCGTGTAGCTCCGCGCCGCACATCCCAGGCATGCCGATGGCGGCGGCAAACGCATGCCCGCGGCCAGCCGCTTCAAGCCGGATCCACGACGATTGCGGACCCATGCGATCGGCGCGATCGGCGGCGCCGATCCCTGTCCTCCCTTCATTGCGCGGGGCACGGGCGCGCTGTGTGCAGGCCGGAAATGACATGGCGCACGATACATGCCGGCGTCACGGACTCGTCACCCCATCATGCGGAACGCGAGGTCGCCCGGGGGCTTCACGAGTCCGGGGCAAGGAATTCAGCGAATGCATGTGGAACCGCCGGTACTTCTCGTTGTCGAGGACGATTTTCTGGTGCGCCTGACGCTGGTCGATGCGCTCAGCGATGACGGCTTCGAGGTGATCGAAGCAGCGGATGCGCAGGAGGCGCTCAATCATGTGTGCGCCCGCCGCGACATCGCGGCGATGCTGACCGATATCAACCTGCCCGGCGGTGCTGATGGTTTCGCGCTTGCGCGTGCCGTGCGCGTGATCCGGCCCGGCCTGCCGATCGTCTATGCCTCCGGCCGCTATAGGACGGCCGAGGCGGGCAAGGCGGTGGAGGGCGCCCGCTTCCTGGCGAAACCCTTCACCCCTTCGCTCGCGGCCGCCGTAATCCGTGACCTGATGGCGCCGGCGCCCGCGGGGCGCGCGCGCGCACAGCCTGTCGACGCCGGCCCGCGCCTGTAGCAGCGCCGCCGCGCATCATTGCAGCGTGCGGTCCACCGCGCGGCCGGCACGCTCCGCCGGGCCACGCGGCGGGTCCACGGCGTCGCGCAGGTTCTGCCCGGCACGGTCGATGTTGCGGCCCGCGCGTTCCGCCGGCCCTTCCTGCTGGCAGGCCGCGAAGCCGAGGACCAGCAGCGCAGGCAGCAGCAGACGCAGCGAGGCGAAGGGCAGGGGAGCTTTCATCGGCTTCTCTTCCATCATCATGTCGTGCCTGTTCAGCGCCCAGCAGCCGCTCGGGTTCACCGCGGGCGCGATCATGCCGGGCGGTGTGTGCTTGGCGCGGCTTGTCCCGGGCGGCTTGCCCTTCCATGCTGCGGCCCCTGCTGTGGAGCATCGGGAGAAGGGCGGAATGTTCAGCTTGGCCGGCAAGGTGGCGATCGTGACGGGGGCGGGCTCCGTGGGGCCCGGCTGGGGCAATGGTAAGGCGACCGCCGTGGTGCTGGCACGGCAGGGCGCATCGGTCTTCGCTATCGACGTGAACGAGGCCGCGGCCGAGGAGACGCGCCAATTCATCGAGGGCGAGGGCGGCACCTGCGTCGCGCATCGCTGCGACATGCTGGCTGCGGAGGAGGTGGAGGCCGCGGTCGCCGCCTGCCTGCAACGCTTCGGCCGCATCGACATTCTGGTGAACAATGTCGGCGGATCGCATCCCGGCGGGCCGGTGGACATGCCGGAGGAGGTCTGGGACCGGCAGATCGACTTCAATCTGAAGACGCCCTATCTCGGCTGCAAATACGTGATCCCGGTGATGGAGGCGCAGGGCGGCGGCGCCATCGTCAATGTCTCCTCCGTCGCCGGGCTACGCATGAGCGGCACGCGCGTGCATTCCGCCTACAGCGCCAGCAAGGCGGGGGTGATCGGCTTCTCCAAATCCGTGGCGCTGGCCTATGCGAAGAAGGGCATCCGCTGCAACACGGTGGTCCCCGGCTTGATGCATACGCCTCTGGTGGAACACCGGCTGGCGCGCCAGCTCGGCGCCAATGACGCGGAGGCGCTGATCGCGAAGCGCCATGCCTCCGTGCCGATGGGGCATATGGGCACCGGCTGGGACATTGCCCATGCGGTGCTGTTCCTGGTCTCAGACGAGGCGAAATACATCACCGCGACGGAGATCGTGGTGGATGGCGGGTTGACCGCCGCGGGGCCGGTCTGAGGAGCCGGCGGGCCTCAGCCGCGGCCGAGGTCCGCCCATTCTTCCGCCGTGAATCGTGGCGTGATGTGCTGCGGGCAATTCCACTCGAAGCCCGCGACGGTGATCACCATCGCGCTTTCGGCGATCCGCTCCGCGCCTGCAGGCGTCAAGCGCGCGAGCAGCGCCGGATCATTCCGCACCACTCGCGCATGGCCGAGCAGCTTCAGGCGGTGGCGATTGGCGTAGTCCATGAGGAACAGCGCAGCGCGGTCATTGCGCGCCAGGTTCCCGATGGTGACGTGCTGGCGGTTGCCGCTGAAATCGGCGAAGGCGAGCGTTCGGGCGTCCAGCACACGGAGGAAGCCCGGCGGTCCGCCGCGATGTTGCAGATAGGGCCAGCCGGTCTCCGAGACCGTGGCCATGTAGAAACTGTCCCGTGCGTGGATGAACGAAGCCTCCCGCGTCGAGAGCAGGCTGTCATCCCGGCCCTCCGCCGCTACCCGCGCGAATAGCATGCGCGAGCCGAGCTGTTCCTGTTCCGCCTGTACTGCAGGGGTGAAGGCGATCCTGGCGTAATGCTGTCCCATTGCATTCTCTCCGGGTTCGGGGCCGCGGCCCCGCTCCCGCCGAAGCTGGGCCTTGCACTACAGCGCAGGAATGGCTTCAGATTGGAAGGCACTCTTCCTGAGATTGGAAGAATGGACCGGATCGAGGAATTGCGCCTTTTCCTCGCGGCGGTGGAGGCCGGCAGTCTGGCCGCTGCCGGCCGCCGCTTCGGCCATTCGCCGCCGGCGATGACGCGCATGCTGGGGGCACTTGAGGAACGGCTCGGCGTCCGACTGCTGGAGCGGAGCACGCGCCGCCTCGCGCCGACGGAGGCCGGGCGGCGCTTGGCGGAGCAGGCGCGGCGGCTGCTGGCCGATTATGCCGAGGCGAT
>CALGVL010000339.1 GCA_937930165.1 uncultured Acetobacteraceae bacterium | reverse complement strand
GAATTGGTGGGATGTGGTGCTCTCCCCCCTCGCCCCGGATTCGCTGCGCTTCACCGTGGGGCTCACCGGGGTGCTGCTGCTGGTCGCCATGGTGCGGCTGCTGCGCCCGGCGCGCCTCGGCGTGGAGCCATGGGATGCGGGCACGCGGGCGCGGCTTTCGGCGCTTGGCGCGCTGGCGCCGGCCCAGGCCGATGGCGCGGTCTTCGGGGAGGCGGGGCGGGCCGGCTTCGCCTTCCTGAAGCGGGACAGGGTCTGGCTGGCGCTCGGCGACCCGGCGGGGGACCGGCGCGACGGGATCTCCGCCATCTGGCGCTTCCGCGACCTGTGCGAGCGCGCGGGGGTGGACCCCGCCTTCTGGCGCGTCGGCCCGAACCTGCTGCGCATCTATGCCGATATCGGCCTGACCGCCGTGCCGCTCACTGGCCCGGAGCAGGTGCCGCGGCGCTTCCTCGCCTGCCGGGCGGAGCGGGACCTGGAAAGGCTGCGCCCGCTGTTGCCGCCGGCCCTGCAGCGGGAATTGCCGGAGCGGCGGGGGGAGGCAGCCTAGCGGCCACGCCGCGGCCGGCCCTGCCCGCGGACACAACACGCATAGTTGCCCCCGCCACCCTTGGCATTCCCGCCGAAGTGCTGATCTAAACGCCACCGGGCCTCTTGGCCGGAACGGACAGAGGACGCTGGCCCTGCCCGGCGCAACCGAGTGGACTTCATCAGCCGCATAAGCCCCGTCAATTTCGAAGCGCTGTTCAGGGCATCCCCGAATCCATACGTCCTCCTGGATCCGGCCTTCACCATCGTCGCGATGAACGAGGCCTATCTCCGGGCGACCATGCGGAAGCGCGAGGATCTGGTTGGCCGCAACCTTTTCGAGGCCTTCCCGAGCGATCCGGATTCGGCCGGCCATCGCCAGCTCCGCACCTCCCTGGAACGCGTCACCAGGGAGGGGCAGCCCGACCACCTGCCGCTGATCCATTACGACATCGCCCTTCGGGACGGCCGGGGCTTCGAGGAGCGCTACTGGAGCGCGACGCATACGCCCCTCTTCGACGAGGCCGGCCAGCTCGCCTTCATCCTGCAGCACACCGTCGATGTCACGGAGCTGCACCGGCTTCGCATGTTCGCAAGGCGCTCGGTCATGGCGTCCGGCCCCTCACCGCTGATCGAGACGGATGTCCTCCGCCGGGCGCAGGCGGTGCAGGAAACCAATCAGGCGCTTGAGGAAGAACGGCAGCATCTCCGGGCCCTGTTCGAGCAGGCCCCCGGCTTCATGGCCGTGCTGAACGGCCCCGGGCACGTCTTCGGCATCGCCAATGCCGCCTATCACAAGCTGATCGGCAACCGGGACATCCTCGGCAAGTCCCTGCGGGAAGCCCTGCCCGAGATGGTGGGCCAGGGCTTCATCGACCTGCTCGACCGGGTCTATGCGACCGGCCAGCCCTTCGTCGGGCGGAGCGTCCGCGTCCTCCTGGAGCAGGGGCCCGGAGAGCCCCGGGAGGAGCGCTATGTCGATTTCGTCTATCAGCCCATTATCGGCCCGGACGGCACGACATCCGGCATCTTCGTGCAGGGGCACGACGTCACCGAGCAGAGGCGGGTGGCGGAGGCGCTGCAGGACAGCGAGCGCAAGTTCCGCAGCATGGCAGAGGCGATGCCGCAGGTCGTCTGGACGGCGCGGCCCGACGGCTATCGCGACTACTACAACAGCCGCTGGTTCGAGCTGACCGGCCTCTCCTTCGAGGAGAGCAAGGCGGAAGGCTGGGTCGCGGCGCTTCATCCGGAGGACCGCGATCGGGGCCGGGAGGCATGGCGCCGGTCGGTGGCGACCGGCTCGCACTATGAGATCGAATACCGCTTCCGCACGCAGGAAGGATCCTATCGCTGGTATATCGGCCGGGCCCTGCCCATCCGCAACGAACGGGGCGAGATCGAGCGCTGGTTCGGCACCTGCACCGACATCCACGACCTGAAGCAGGCCGAGGAGGAATTGCGGCGCAGCCAGAAACAAGCCGTCGAAGCCCAGGCGGAGACCCGACGCCTCGCCGAGATGCTCGCCTACCGCGTCGCCGAGCTGGATGCGGCGAATGAGGAGCTGCAGCGCTTCGCCTATATCGTGAGCCACGACCTCCGGGCGCCGCTCGTCAACATCATGGGCTTCACCAGCGAGCTGGAGTACGTCCAGGAGG
The DNA here is from genome assembly GCA_937930165.1 of uncultured Acetobacteraceae bacterium. Classification (GTDB taxonomy): domain Bacteria; phylum Pseudomonadota; class Alphaproteobacteria; order Acetobacterales; family Acetobacteraceae; genus CALGVL01. Next base: position 14,249 of record CALGVL010000339.1, on the reverse strand, counting down.
AGATCGAGCGCTTCTACCGGGCGGCCGCCGAGCGCAATCCCGGCCTCGTCACCCCGGAACTCCGCGCGGCCATCGAGGAGGATCTCGCCGAGGCGGTCGGCTTCATCCGCACCTCCTGCTCCAGGATGGACCGGCTCATCACCGCCATCCTGAAGCTGTCCCGCGAGGGGCGGCGGGTCCTGACTCCGGAGCGGATCGGGATGCGCCAGCTCCTCGAAGGCCAATGCGAGGTCCTGGCGCACCAGCTCGGCGAGCAAGGCGCCGAACTGGTCATCGGGGACCTCCCCGACCTGGTGAGCGACCGGCTGGCGGTCGAGCAGGTTTTCGGCAACCTGATCGAGAATGCCGTCAAATACCTGGTTCCCGGCCGGCCGGGCCGGATCGTGGTGAGCGGGCGGGAAGCCGGGCCGAATCTCCGCTACGAGGTCACGGATAACGGGCGCGGCATCAACCCGAGGGATTTCGACCGCATCTTCGAACTGTTCCGCCGCTCCGGGGCCCAGGACCGGCCCGGCGAGGGGATCGGACTCGCCCATGTGCGGGCGCTGGTGCGGCGGCTCGGCGGCAGCATCTCGGTAGCGTCCCGGCCGGGCGAAGGCTCCACCTTCACCGTGACCCTGCCCAGATCCATCGGCGCGGGTCCGGGAGCCGGCTAGAGCGGATCGCGGAGGAGCGGCACCGCTCCGGAGCGTGAATCTGTTCTACGGACAATGACATGGAGCGTTCGCTGCAAGCCAGGGCGGGCGGAAAGCGCTCTAGGCCCGCGCGGCGCCGGGGCTACTGGCTGGCCCAGACGATCCGGTGCATCCAGGCGATCTCGGCCAGGTCGAAGCCGTAATCCGGATGCGCCGGGTTGAGGCTGCGCAGATCGATTCGCCGGGCGGATTGCCGCTTCAGCTCCTTTGCCATCACCTCGCCCCGCTGGGTGCGGACCACCACGCGGTCGCCGCGGCGGATCGGTGCGCCGGGGGAGACGATGACGATGTCGCCGTCGCGGAAGACCGGCTCCATGCTGTCGCCGGAGATTTCCAGCGCATAGGCGTTGGGGTCGCCGACCTCGGGCACCGCGATCTCGTCCCAGCCGCCGCCCACAGGGTAGCCGCCATCGTCGAAATAGCCGTCGCCACCGGCCTGGGCCAGGCCGATCAACGGGATGCGCCGGGCAGCGGGCGCGCGATTCGCCCGCGGCAGGGCGGGCATGCCGGTGACGAGGGCAGCGAAGGCCTCGATGCTTGTGCCGGTGGCGGTCAGGATCTTGGCGACGCTCTCGGTCGAGGGCCAGCGGGCACGGCCATCCGCGCCGACGCGCTTCGAGGGGTTGAAGGCTGTCGGGTCCAACCCGGCCTTGCGCGCGAGGCCGGAGGCCGAGAGGCCATGCTCGGCCGCCAGGGCGTCGATCGCCCGCCAGATGTCGTCATGCCGCATGGGCATAACATCCTAGGTTACGAGTCGGAGTTCAATAGGCGAGTTTTCCTTCACCCCTCTTGCGGAGCCCACAACCCAGGGTTTACGTTCCTGAAATGTTCTCGCCCCAGCAAGGAGGAGCGACACCCCCCATGCAGATCGCCGCCCGTCCCGGCTACGCCCCGTTCCGCAGCAGCGCGACCCAGGCGGAACCCTTCCGCAGCGTCGAGGAAGCCTGGTTCTGGACCATGGCCGGGCTGATCGCCCGGCGCGAAGGCGCGCGCATCGTCGCGGGCGCCGGCGCCGTCCCCCGGCCCTGCGAGCCGGATGACGTGGTCAAGTGCCTCGACCGCCTCTACCGCCAGCGGCGGATCGAGCTGCTGCATGTCCGGATCATGCGCATCTGGGGGGAGCGGCAGCAGGTCCCGGATCCCCGCTACCCGCGCGAGCGCGGCGACTGGCGGCTGTGGCGGGAGGCGATGGAGCGACTCGACTGGCCGCTGCGGATGAAGGGCATCGTCGCCGGCCCGCCGCCCATGCCGGCCGAGGAGGCCACAATCCACCCCCTGCCGGGCGCCGGCACATGAGTCCCCTCACCCGGCTTGCCCATGCCCGCGCGGCGGAGGCGGCGGAGCAGCGGGCCTTCATCGTCTTCGGCGGCCAGGCGGACCAACCCTGGCTCCGGCCGCTGCGGCCGGGCTTCCGGCACTGCTTCGCGGCCCTGGCCGATTCGGCAGGCTGGACGGTGCTGGACCCGCTCTCCGGCCGGCTGGTGGTGGCGCGGCTGGAGCTGCCGCCCGGCTTCGACCTGCCGGGCTTCTACCGGCGGGCGGGATTCGCGGTGCTGGGCCCCTTCCGGCCGGGCGGGGCGCGGCGGCGCCTGCTGCCGCCGCTCGCCCCCTTCTCCTGCGTCGCGCTGTGCCGGGCGGTGCTGGGGGCGGGCGCGCCCTTCGCGCTGACCCCCTTCGGCCTGTTCCGGGCGCTGCAGCGGATCGAGGGAAGAAAAAATTCCTTGACGACCACGCAGGCAATGTTCTAGAAATGTTCCTGTCAACGGCCGAGTTGCGTCCGTTGGCTTCCTCCCGTTCCCCTCCGACTGCGCGGGTCCGGCCCTCTCCCCCGAGGGCCGGACCCGCGGCTTTTTCGGGCAGGCGGAACCTTCCGAGCACAGGAGAGGTGACGCGCATGGGTGGCCTGTTCAGAGCCCCGAAGCCGGTGATCGTCGCCGCGCCGCAACCCGAGCCGGCGCCGCCGACACCACCCCCCGAGCAGGCCGGCCAGGAGGCGCGCGCCGAGGCCCGCGCCCGCGCCGCCCGCGGCCGGGCCGGCACCATCGCCACCTCGGCGCGCGGCGTGCTCGCGCCGCTGCCCGCGGCAACCCGCAAGTCGCTGCTTGGGGAATAGGATGGTGGAGCCGACCGAAATCCTGGCCCGCCACGCCCGCGCGCTGGAGCGGCGCCGGCCCTTCGAGCCCATCTGGCAGGCCTGCTACGACCATGTGCTGCCCCCGCCTTCCGGCGGCCCCGCACTCTTCGACGCGACCGCGGCGGATGCTGCCGAGCAGCTCGCCGCCTCGCTGCTGGCGGAGCTGACGCCGCCCTGGTCCCGCTGGTTCGGCCTGGCCCCGGCGCGGCCGGTGGAAGACACCCCGCAGGGCCGCGCCGTGGCCGAGGCGCTGGAGGATGCGGCCGCCACGCTGCAGGGGCATTTCGATCGCTCGAACTTCGCAATCGAGATGCACCAGGCCTTCCTGGACCTGGTCGTCGCTGGCACCGGCCTGCTGCTGGTGGAGGAGGCGCCGCTCGGCGAGGCCTCCGCCTTCCGCTTCACCGCCGTCCCGCTGCGCAGCGCAGTGCTGGAGGAGGGGCCGACCGGCCGGCTCGCCACCGTCTTCCGCCAGGCGCGGCTCTCCGCCGCCGAGATCCGCCGCCGCCATCCTTCCGCCGTGCTGCCGCCGGAGATCCTGCGCGCCGCCACGACGGAGGATCCGGCGCCGCTGCCGGTGCTGGAGGCGGTGTGGCCCGACCGCTGCGGCATCCGCTACGTCGCGCTGCTGACTGCGGAGCCGGACCGCCCCGTGGTCCTGGCCGAGGGCCGCTTCGCGGAAAGCCCCTGCATCGCCTTCCGCTGGCTGAAGGCACCAGGCGAGACCTATGGCCGCAGCCCGGTGATGAAGGCGCTGCCCGACATCCGCACCGCCAATGCGGTGGTGGAGATGGTGCTGAAGAACGCCTCCATCGCCGTCACCGGCATCTGGCAGGCGGAGGATGACGGGGTGCTGAACCCCGCCACGGTGAAGCTGGTGCCGGGCAGCATCATCCCGAAGGCACCGGGCAGCGCCGGCCTGACGCCGCTGGCACCGCCGGGGAATTTCGATGTCTCGCAACTGGTGCTGCAGGATCTGCGCGCGCGCATCCGCAGCGCCCTGCTGGCGGACCGGCTGGGCCCCGTGCAGGACGCACGGATGACCGCGACGGAGGTACTGGAACGCAGCGCCCAGACCGCGCGGCTGCTCGGCGCCAGCTATGGGCGCCTGCAGGCGGAATTGCTGACGCCGCTGGTCACGCGCTGCCTCGGCATCCTGCGCCGGCGCGGCGAGATCCCCGCCCTGCTGCTGGACGGGCGCGAAGCGGCGCTGCGCTACGAAAGCCCGCTCGCCCGCGTGCAGGGCCGGGCGGATGCAGCGAACACGCTGCTGTTCCTGGAGGCCGTCGGCAAGCTCGGCGGCGCAGCCGCGGCGCAGGTGGACGCCGCCGCGGCGACGCGCTGGCTGGCCCGCACCCTCGGCGCGCCCTCCGAGGTTCTCGTCCCCGTCCCTTCCAATCCCAACCGGGAGTAACCCACGCATGCCCGAGAACCTGTTGCAGACGCCACCGGCGGAGCCCGGCAAGGCCACGGCGCGCCCCGCCGACATTCCCGAGAAATTCTGGGACGCCGAGACCGGCACGCTGCGCGTGGACGCCCTGCTGAAATCCTATCGCGAGCTGGAGCGCCGCCTCTCCCAGCGCGCCGCCCCGCCAGCGGCGGATGCGACGCCCGAGGATCTGCAGCGCTTCCGTCAGGCCATGGGCATCCCGGAGACGCCGGATGGCTACTGCATCAACGCGCCGCACGATCTCTGCTGCTCCGACCCGGAGGTGAACAGGCGGCTGCACGCGGCGCATTTCAGCAATGCCCAGGCGCAGCTCGTCTACGACCTGGCCGCGGAACGCCTGCTGCCGCTGATCGCCGAGGCCGCCGCGCAATTCGAAGCCGACCGGCAGCGCGAGAAGCTGCATGCGCATTTCGGCGGCGAGGAACGCTTCCGCCAGGTGGCGGCGCAGCTTGCCGCCTGGGGCCGCGCCAAGCTGCCCGCGCCGGTCTTCGAGGCGCTGTCCAGCACCGCGGAGGGCGTGCTGGCCCTGGAGCAGATGATGCGCAAGGAGGAGCCCGGCCTCTCCCGCGAGGCCGCCCCGCCCGCCGCCGCGAGCGAGGCCGAATTGCGCGCCATGATGCGCGACCCGCGCTACTGGCGCACGCGGGAGCCGGAATTCGTCCGCCGCGTGACCGAGGGCTTCCGCCGCCTCGTCGGAAGCTGATCCCGCTTCGCAGCGGGGCTTGAGCGCGCGCCCTTCCCTCTCCGCGCGCTCGCCCCGCTGCCTGCGGGGGCGGGCCAGAGCCGATATGCCGCCCGCCCCCGCTCCCCATTCCGGGCCGCGACCAACCCCGCAAGGGGCCGCGGCACGCCGGGCGGCGCGGCGGCCCCTCGCCGGCCAACCGCTGCGCGCGCCCTTTTCCCAACCCGGTGACACAGAGGAGCGACGGCATGTCCGCTTCGATCGACCAGGCCTTCATCAAGCAATACCAGACCGAGGTGCAGGAGGCCTATCAGCGCCAGGGCAGCAAGCTGCGCCCCACCGTGCGCAGCAAGACCGAGGTGCGCGGCGCCTCCACCATCTTCCAGAAGGTCGGCCGCGGCACCGCCGCCGCCAAGGCACGCAACGGCGTGGTGCCGGTGATGAACATCGACCACTCCCAGGTCGAGTGCTTCCTGCAGGACTACTATGCCGGCGACTGGGTGGACCGGCTGGACGAGCTGAAGACCAATATCGACGAGCGCATGGTGGTGGCGAATGCCGGCGCCTATGCCCTCGGCCGCAAGACGGACGAGCTGATCATCGCCGCCCTGGACAGCGCGACGCGCGAAGCGGTGGGCACCGCGAGCGGCCAGACCGACAATGAGGGCCTGACCCGCGCCAAGGTGCTGCTGGCCTTCGAGATGCTGGGCGAGGCGGATGTCCCCGATGACGGAAACCGCTTCGCCGTGGTCGGCTGGAAGCAGTGGAGCGAGCTGCTGCAGATCCAGGAATTCGCCAATGCCCAGTATGTCGGCCCGGAGGAGCTGCCCTGGAAGGGCGCCACCCAGGCGAAGCGCTGGCTCGGCGCGCTCTGGATCCCGCACAGCGGCCTGACGAAGAACGGCTCGCTGCGCTACTGCTACTTCTACCACAAGACGGCGGTCGGCCATGCCGTGGCGGCGGAGATCACCACCGACATCACCTGGCACGGCGACCGCGCCGCGCATTTCGTCAACACCATGATGAGCCAGGGCGCGGTGCTGGTGGACGACACGGGTGTCGTCCGCATGCGCTGCAAGGAATAGCGCGCCTCGCTTCCTGCCCCACCCCCGGTTTCGGGGGTGGGGTCCCTTCCCCTTCCATCGCTGCACCGGAGTTTCCGATGGCCCTCTCCGCCCTCGCGCTTTGCTCCCGCGCGCTGCTGAAGCTCGGCGCGCAGCCCATTGCCTCGCTCGACGAGGGCACCGCCGAGGCGGAGGTCGCGGCCAATCTCTACCCCGCGATCCGCGATGCGCTGCTCTCTGCCCATCCCTGGAGCTTCGCCACCGGCCAGGCCAGCCTGCCACGCCTGGCCGCGAAGCCCGTGGCGGATTTCGCCAATGCCTTCCAGCTTCCGGCCGACTTCCTGCGGGCGCTGTCCGCAGGCCATCCCCGCACCGGCCGCGGCCTCGCCTATCGCCTGTTCGAGGACCGGCTGCACTGCAATGCCGAACAGGTGGTGCTGACCTACATCTTCCGGCCGGAGGAGAGCGCCTTCCCGCCCTTTTTCGCCGCCGCGCTGGTCACGCGGCTGGCCGCCGAATTCTGCCTGCCGCTGACCGAGAACAACAGCCGCGCCCAGCTCCTCGCCAGCCAGGCGGAAGCGGAATTGCGGGCCGCCCGGCTGGCCGACAGCCAGCAGGCGACGCCGCGCGCCATCGAGGATTTCCCGCTGATCTCGGTGCGGGGCTGAGCATGGCGCAGTCCCGCATCCTGAAGACCAGCTTCACGGCTGGCGAATTGGCGCCGGAATTGCTCGGCCGCCCGGATCTGCGCGCCTGGGCCAATGGCGCGCGGCGCCTGCGCAACGTCTTCATCCAGCCGACCGGCGGCGTGACGCGCCGCCCCGGCCTGAGGCATGTCGCCATCCTGCCCGGCCCGGCGCGCCTCATCCCCTTCGAGTTCAACACGGAGCAGACCTATCTTCTGGTGCTGACGGCGGGCGAGATGCGCGTCTTCATCGGTGATGCGGAGGTCGCGCGGCTCTCCGGCCCCTGGACCGAGGCGATGCTGCCGCAGCTCGCCTATACGCAGAGCGCCGACACGCTGCTGCTCTGCCATCCGGAGATGGTGCCGCAGCGGATCACCCGCACCGGCCACACAAGCTGGACCGTGGCGCCCTGGAGCTTCCTCTGCGAGCCCTTCTACCGCTTCGCCCCGGATGACATCACCCTGGCGCCGAGCGGGACAGAGGGCGACATCATCCTCACCGCTTCCGCCCCGGTCTTCCAGCCCGGCCATGCAGGCACGCGCTTCCGCATCGCCGGCAAGCGGGTGCGGGTGGATGCGGTGCTCTCCGGCGCCCAAGCCAGCGCCAGGGTGGAGGAGACGCTCACCGGCACCGACGCGACGACCGACTGGGAGGAGGCCGCCTTCTCCCCGGTGCGCGGCTGGCCGGTCTGCCTCTGCTTCCACCAGGACCGCCTGGTGATCGGCGGCTCGCGCGACCTGCCGAACCGGCTCTGGCTCTCGCAATCCGGGGACCTGTTCAATTTCGACCTCGGCACCGGGCTGGATGACCAGGGGATCGAGTTCGGCCTGGTCTCGGACCAGGTGAACGCGATCCGCGGCGTGTTCTCCGGCCAGCATCTGCAGGTCTTCACCTCCGGTGCCGAGTGGATGGTCACCGGCACCCCGCTGACGCCGGCCAGCATTCAGCTCAACCGGCAGACCCGCGTCGGCTCGCCGGTCGGGCGCATGGTGCAGCCGGTGGATGTGGACGGCTCGACCATCTTCGCCGCGCGCAGCGGGCGGGGGATCTTCGAGTTCACCTATACCGACCTGCAGCAGCTCTACCAGGCGAACGACCTGGCGCTGGTCTCGCAGCACCTCGTCCGCGACCCGGTGGCGATGTGCTACGACCAGCGCCGCCGGCTGCTGCATGTGGCGATGGCGGATGGCTCGCTGGCCACCCTGACGCTCTATCGCGCCGAGGAAGTCACCGCCTGGACGCGGCAGGAGACGGAAGGCGCCTTCCGCGCCCTCGCCGAGATCGAGGGCACGGTCTGGGCCGTGGTGGAGCGCCTGGGTACGCATCGCCTGGAGCGCTTCGACGAGGCGCTGGCGCTGGACGCCGCCCTCACCGGCACCGCCGCCGAGGCGCAGGACCGCTGGACCGGCCTCGGCCATCTCGAAGGGCAGGAGGTGGGCGTGGTGGCGGATGGCGCGCCGCGCGGCACCGCCCTGGTCCAGGGCGGTGCGGTCACGCTCGATCCCCCGGCAATGGCGGTGCAGGCCGGCCTCGCCTTCACGCATGTGGTCGAGCCCTTGCCGCCGGATCTCGCCACCACGCTTGGCGTCCGCGCGGCGCCGCTGCGGCTGGTCTCCGTCACCTTCCGGCTGCTGGAGACGGCGGCGCTTTCGGTCGATCTCGGCCGCGGCGCCGCGCCGCTGCCCTTCCGCCGGCTGGGCACGCCGCTGCTGGATGCGCCGCCGCGGCTCTTCACCGGCGATGTCCGCCTGCGCGCCCTCGGCTGGCAGCGCGACGCGATGCGGCCGCTCTGGCGCATCGAGGACGCGACGCCGCTGCCGATGACGCTGCTTTCCGTCACCACCGAGATGAGGATGACCGACTGATGGCCGCTCTTGCCTCGATTGCCACGCTGGTCGGCGCGGGCGCCACGCTCTACGGCAATATCCGCCAGGCGCAGTATGCACAGGCCGCCAGCCGCGCCCAGGCGCAGGTCGCGCAGCAGCAGGAGCAGGCGCGGCAGCAGCTCCTGAAGCAGCAGCAGCAGGAAGCGGCGCTGGCGCGCAGCCAAGCCCTGGCACGCACCATCGCCTCCACCCGCGCCCGGATGGCCGCGGGCGGGCGGGCGCCGGACGAGGGCTCCGCCGGCGCGGTCATAGCCGGGCTGAAGCAGGACGCCGCGGCGGCGCAGGATGCGGATGACGCAACCTTCCGCGCCCGGCTGGCGCAGGGGCGCAGCAGCCTGCTGAACCCGGACGGCACGCTGACCGCCTTGCTGCAGTCTGGCCGCAGCTTCGGCTACTTCGCCCGCAGCCTTCTGGATTAGCCGCCCAGGCCAGGGGCCAGCCCCCCTCACACCCCCGGAGTCCCAGCATGGTCGAGCATATAAGGATCGGCGATGTCGCGCCGCGCGTGCATTACGTGGCCGACGGCACGCAGACCCGTTTCACCTACCCCTTCCCGATCTTCAAGGAGAGCGACCTGGAGGTGCGGATAGACGGCCTGGTGCAGACGGCCGGCTACACCGTCTCCGGTGCCGGGCGCTCGGAAGGCGGCAGCATCACCTTCGCCGCCGCGCCGCCGCCCGGCAGCAGCGTGACGCTGCGCCGCAACCTGGTCGTCGCCCGCAATGCCGATTTCCAGGAGAACGGCATCCTCCGCGCCCGCACCCTGAACGACGAGCTGGATTACCAGATCGCCGCCTTGCAGGAGATGAAGCAGGAGATCGGCTCCGCCCTGCGCCTCGACCCCTCCGAGGTCGGCGGCACCACCATCCTGCCGCTGCGCGCGGCACGCGCCAACCGGCTGCTCGGCTTCGACAGCGCCGGCAACATCACCGTCCATGACCGCGGCGACACGCTCTCCCTTCCCTTTCCGGGCGGGGTGCCGCGCACGGTGGAGGACAAGCTGGCCGAGCGCCTCTCCGCCCGCGATTTCGGCGCGGTGGGCGACGGCATGACGGATGACGGCCCGGCGCTGCAGGCGGCGATGACCGCAGCCGCCGCCAGCGGCAAGCATCTGGAGATCGGCGAGGGCACCTTCCGCACCACCATGCCACTGATCCTGCCCGGCGCCGCGGCGGGGCTGACCATGCGCGGCACCATCCTCTATGCCGGGCCGGGCGGCCGCACGGCGCTGACCCTCGGCGATGGCGGCGCGGCGCGCAATGCGGCGAAGCTCTATGAAGGGTTGCGCGTGGTCCGCGCCAGCCAGTCGGACTGGCTGGACGAGAACGACATCGGCATCCTGATCCGCAACCTCGATGCCGGCATGGTCGAGCTGCGCCATGTCGAGGGCTTTACCATCGGCCTGCGCACCCTGGGCGAGGAGCGCGGCTTCGAGGATTCGGAGCTGACCCTTGGCCGCATCGTGAACAACCGCATCGGCCTGGACATCCGCACCGGGACGGCGGCCGGCTGGAACACCTCGGTCCGCTACTATGGCGGGCATTTTGCCATCGGCAGCGCGGTCAATACGGACAAGGACCGCTTCGGCGTGCGCTTCTCTGCCGAACCCGGCGCCTATGTCGCGCATAACCGGCATGTCTTCCACGGTCCGGCCTTCGAATTGCAGGCGAGGGACCGGCCGATCGCCGGCATTCCCTTCCTGTCGGAAGTCTCCAGCCGCGCCGTGCTGGTCAATGCCATGCGCATGGAGGGCTGCTCGCCCTTCGCCGCACGGCATACCGCCGGCGCGCAGGACCATGTCTATGAGGTCGCCTGGGCCAGCCAGGGCTATGGCATCGGCATCGACTACGCGCCGAGCGCCACGCGCGTCGGCTCCGTGGTGCGGGCGCTGCACCAGGCGGCGGGACATAGGGAGGCGGTGCGGGAGCTGGCCTCGGTTCCCAATCTCCGCGCCGCCGCCTTCCGCTTCAGCAGCACGGAGACGGGATTCGACAGGCTGGCCTGTCTCGGCACCGGCGTTACCGGCACGCCGACCAGGCTTGCCCAGTTCGCCTTCCCGGCGCTCGACCAGTATGTGCTGACGGATCGCGGCGTGCTGCTGACCAGCGGGCGCGGCCTCGGCTTCGTGGTGGATGCGCGGCGCTGCAAGGAATTCGCCTTGGCGGCGGATGCCGACAATCCACGCCTCGTGGTGCAGTGCTTCGACGCGGACATGAACCTGCTGACGAATGCCAGCGGCAACCTGGTCCGCGCTTCCGGCATGTCCATGCAGTGGTCGGCGGCCTCGCGCTGGTGGCAGGGCTCGGCCGATCTGACGGATGCAGAGCTGACCCGGCTGCAGGTGGTGCGGCTGACCGACCAAGTGGCCTATGCCATCATCGGCCTCGCCCGCATTTCGCAGGATTGCGAGGTGCGGGCGCTGCGCCTCGCCTGCGACCCGTCGCAGTCGCCCGCCGTGCTCTGGGGCCTGCCGGACCTGCCCTTCGGTACGCGGGAGCTGACGGTGGAGACTGCCTGGACGCCGCCGGAGATCGCCGCCGGCGGCTCGGCCCAGATCAATGTCACGCTCCCCGGCGCGCGGGCGGGTGATTTCGCGCAGGCGGCCTATAGCGTGGGGACGTCCGGCTTCGTCTTCCTGGCGCAGGTGGCGTCCAAGGATCTCGTCACCGTCACCGCCTGGAACCGCACCGCCGCCCCCTTCACGCTCAACCCAGGCACGGTGCGCGTGCGGGTGGTGAAGGCATGAGGAAGCGATCGAAGCCGCCGCTCGACAGCACCGATTTCGCCGCCGCCGCGAAACGGGTGCTGGCGGATTACGAGACCTTCGTCGCCGCCTCCGCCGATGCCGGCGACGCGGCCGATGCGAAGGCCTTCGCCGCGCGCCATGCCGCCGCCCGCGCGGCCCTGGCGCATCTCGACCAGCTCCTGAAGCTCGCCGCCGAAAGCGGGCGGGAGGAGGAGGTGAAGAGCATCGCCGACAGCCTGGCGGAGACAAGGGCGCAGATCGCGTCCCTGCCACCCGAGGAGGATCCGGAGGATGACGACGGCAGCGGAGGCTGACTTCCTGGAATTCCTCTGGCTCTGGAACATGCAGCAGGGCCAGGGGACGCCGCCGGTCCATCGCCGCATCGCCCGCTGGCTGCAGGCGCGGCGCGATGCAGGCGACCGCCGCCTGCTGCTGATGGCCTTCCGCGGCTGCGGCAAGTCCACCCTGGTCGGGCTCTACTGCGCCTGGTGGCTGCTGCGGGATCCGGATGCACGCATCCTGGTCCTCGCCGCCGACCAGCCGCTGGCGGTGAAGATGGTGGCGACGGTGCGGCGCATCCTGGAACGCCACCCGCTCTGCCGCCACCTGCTGCCGGAGGCGCCGGAGTCCTGGGCGATAGACCGCTTCACCGTGCGGCGCAAGGCGGTGCTGCGGGATCCCTCCATGCTGGCGCAGGGGCTTTCCGGCAACATCACCGGCGCACGGGCGGAACTGATCATCTGCGACGATGTCGAGGTCGCCGGCAATTGCGACACGCCGGACAAGCGCGCCGAATTGCGGGAGCGGCTGGCGGAGACGGAATTCGTCCTCACCCCCGGCGGCACGATCCTCTATGTCGGTACGCCGCATTGCGCGGAGACGATCTACCTGCCGCCCGGCAGCGAGGGCGCCTGGCTCGCCGGCTATCGCCGCCTGGCGATCCCGCTGCTGGACAGCGAGGGCAACAGCGCCTGGCCCGAACGCTTCCGCCCGGAGGAGATCGAGGCCCTGCGGCGCCGCGTCGGCCCGCTGCGCTTCGCCCGGCAGATGCTGCTGCAGCCGGTGGCGGAGGCGGCCGCGCGGCTCGATCCCGCGCTGATCATCCGCTATGCCGAGGAGCCGGACTATCGCGAGGTGGGCGGCCGCGTGCTGCTCTCGCTGCTCGGCCGGCGGCTGCTTTCGGGCGGCGGCTTCTGGGACCCGGCCTATGGCAGGCCGGGCACGGGCGATGCCTCGGTCCTCGCCGCCACCTATGCGGATGGCGAGGGCAACCACTACCTGCATCGCCTCGCCTTCCTGACGCATGACCCGGACAGTCCGGTGGATCCCGCCACCCAGCAATGCCGCGCCGTGGCGGCGCTGGCGCGGGAGCTGCTGCTGCCGGCGGTGCGGGTGGAGACGAACGGGCTCGGCCGCTTCCTGCCGGCGCTGCTGCGGCGGGAGATGGCGCGGGCCGGCGCCCCCTGCGCGGTGGTGGAGCACAGCAGCCGTCAGGCAAAGTCCGCGCGCATCCTGGCGGCGCTGGAACCGGCGCTGGCCGCGCGCCGCCTGCACGCGCATGAAAGCGTCTTCCGCACCCCCTTCCCGGCGGAGATGGCTGCCTGGCGCCCCGATGCGCCCGGCGCCCGCGACGATGCGCTGGATGCACTGGCCGTCTGCCTGCTGGCCGAGCCGGTGCGCCTGCCGCTCGTGCCGGCGCAGGCCCGCGCGCCGGCCTGGCACAGGGCGGGCTGAGCCCTACCCCGCGCGCTTCAGGATCTCCCGCCTATGCCGGATCCGGCCTTCGGGCGTGATCTCGAAACGGGTGTCCGCGCGCTGCCGCGCCAGGCCCATCCCCTGCAGGCGCAGCAGGCAGGGGCCATCCTTCAGTCCCTCGGGCCGTCCCAGCGCGCCCACCAGCGTGAGCCGGTGGAGCGCAGAGCGGCAGCAGGTTTCGAGATAGGGCTCGTTCCACATCGTCACAGTCATGCGTGTCCCGGTGCCACCGAAGCGTGGCGCCGTCCACCCCATCCTTCAAGGAGGCCGCGAGGAGCCCCCCATGCAGATCGAGCCGACCTGGTGGATCAGCGTCATCGAGGCGCCGATCGTCGCCGCCCTGTTCTGGATGATCCACGGCCTCCGGCAGGATTTCCAGAACCGCATCGAGCGCAGCGACCAGCGCGAGAACGACGCCGTCAGCCGCACCCGCGACGAGCTGGCGGAATTCAAGCTGGAAGTGGCGCGGACCTATGTGCCGCTATCGCTGATCCGCGACGTGGACCGCCGCCTGTCGCAGCAGCTCCTGCGCATCGAGGAGAAGATCGAGGAGGTCAAGCGCGCCGGCACCCCCGCGCCGCGGCTGCGCGAGCGCGTCCTGGACGGAGGCGGGGCATGAGCGCGGTCCTGGCAATGGACCGCGCCATGGCGACGCGACAGGCGGCCGAGACGCTGGCCCTGGCTCTCTGGGCAGCGGCGGGCGCGCGGCCGGTCCGGGCGATCGAGGCGCTGGCCAGCCTGGTGGTGAACCGGGCCAGGCTGGCGGCGGCGGATGCGGCGGCACGCCTCCGCTTCGCGCCGGAGGCGCCGGGGGGCGAGGCGGTTCCCTGGCCGCTGCTGCTCGGGCCTGTCTGTCGCGCGCCTTTCCTCTTTCCCCGCCCGAAGCCGCGGCGAGGCGAGGCGCCGGAGGGCGATCCCGCCCTCGCCATCTGCCGCCGCATCGCCGCCCGCGCCGCCGCCGGCAGCCTGCCGGACGCCACGGAAGGCGCGACGCATTGGCACGATGCGGGCGAGCTGCCCGGCTGGGCGCTTGGCCAGGTGCCGGTGGCGGAGATCGGCGGGCTGGTCTTCTATCGCCTGCCCGCCGAATCTGCCGCGCGGCCCTGCGTCTCGGGCCGGCCGATTCAGCCGTCCGGCCCTCCGGTCATCGG
>CALGVL010000338.1 GCA_937930165.1 uncultured Acetobacteraceae bacterium | reverse complement strand
CCAGAGCAGGCGCAGGATCGCCGGATCGTCCACCAGGTAGCGCCGCGCCAGCCGCCGCGGATCCTGCGCCAGGCGCCAGGCCCATTCCAGCCCCGCCTGCTGCAGCAGCTTCGGGGCACGGCGCTCCGCGCCGGTCAGGAAGAGCAGGCTCGCGCCGATGCAGAGGCCGGTTCCGCGCGCCTGCCCGCGCCGCACCAGCGCCTCCGCCACCACCTCCTGCCGCGGCGAGCCGACGGCGAGCAGGATGAAGCGGGCCGGGTTCGCCTCCAGGAAGGACAGCGCGGCCTCCAGTGCCGCCGGGTCGCGATCGAAGCCCATGGGCGGATCGTGATGCGCCAGCCGGGTCAGGCCGAAGCGCCGCGCCAGTGCTGCCACGGTTCCGGGAGAGCCGCCGAGGATCGTCAGCCGGTCGTCGGGCGCGATCACCTGTTCGAACAGGGCGGCGGTCAGGTCGCTGCCAGGCACCACCGCCGGAACCGGCAGTCCGAACAGCCGGGCCAGCCGCGCGACCACCCGGCTGTCGAGCAGGCGCATCGCCGCCGCATCATAGAGCGGCCGCAGCGAAGGGTCGCGCGCCAGCCGGATCAAGTGGTCGGCATTCGGCGTGACGACGAAGGCGAAGGGTGCCTCCGCCGGCCGCGCCGCCAGCCGTTTCAGCACTGTCCGCGGCGGCAGGTCGGTGAAGTCCAGGCCGAGCAGCCGTACCACCGGTTCCGCCCCGCCGGGAGACTCACAGGGCGATGCGGAGCCGGAGCTGGATGAGATTGCGATCGAATTCGGAAAAGCCGCCACTCGCTTCAAATCGCTTGTAGAAGGAATAGGTGCCCACCAGGGCCATGCTGCGGTTCAAGAGGTAGCGCGCGTTCAGCGTGACCACGCCATCCGTCACCGTCTGGTTGGGCTGGTCGTACTCGCGCCGGTCGGCGCGGAACTCGGCACCCAGGATCAGGTTCCGCAGCATCTCGTGGTCCACCCGCACCGCGCCGGTCAAGCGCTGGAAGCTGACCGCATCAGCGCGGATCGACTCCTCGATGGAGCGGCGGACGCTGAAGCTCACCGTGGTAAGCTGCGTCGGCAGCCAGGTGAGTTCGCCTTCCACCGCCGGCCCCTCAAGCGGCTTGAGCCCCGGCCCGCGGTAATTGCGCTGCCGCCAGCCGAAGGCGATGCGGCCCTGCCATACCCCGTCGAAATCGTACTGGAAGCCGACCAGTGCCTCCCAGGTGAAACTGTCGCGGGGGCGGGACACGCTTTCCTGATAGGTGATGTCCTGCAGCCGCACGATGCCGGTGATGAACCGGCCGGGCGCGAGCGCATAGCTCGCCCCGAAAGCGCCGATGGCGGTGTTGAAGTCGTTGACCGAAACCGGGTTGACGACTCCGGCGACAGTGACGTCCTCGAACCGGTAAGTCCGGAAATTGCCGGTCGCCAGCAGGCCCAGCCGGTTGAACCGAGTGGAGCCGGTAAGCTGCACCTCGTCGGAATCGTACTGCACCGGCCTGAAGATGCCGGCGGACTGCACGTCGAAATTGTAGACGTCCAGATGCTCCCGGTAGTGCCGGTAGCGGAATTCCAGGTTGGTATAGGCCGAGAAATCGTAGCGGCCGAAGCCGCCCAGGTTCCAATCGGTCCAGTCCAGTTCGCTGTGGCTGAAGTACTGGCGCGAGTCCATGTAGGCGGACGCGCCGAGGGCATGCGTGGTCCAGTCGCTTGCCAGCGAGAGATCGACGGTCTGCGAGGCGAAGCCGTCGGAGACAACGTTCCGGTCGCGGCCGAACAGGTTGCTGTCCCAGCCCAGCCCGGCCTCGACCGCGGCGTCCAGGCGGAAGCCACCGAGCCGCACGCCGAGGGGGTCGTATTCCGGCCGTGGGCGTGTCAGGACGGTCACTCCCCGCTCCACGTCGCGCGGTGACATCTGCTGGCCCAGGGTCCCAGACAGCGGCACCGCCGCCGCCAGTCCCCCTGCCAGGAACACCAGGGCAGCGCGCCCCGGTCTACGCTTCCCCATGTTTCACCCGCCCTTCACCCATTGCCGGTCTGCTAGCACGCAACTGGCGGGACCGGTCAATGCGCAACATTTTCAATGTGTCGTGGTTGCAACACCTGGGAAAGGCACCTGTAGCGGGATTCCAGCCGATTGTTCGGCCATTGGCACCAACTCGCGATAAAGTGCCTGGCTTCCAGGTATTTGTCAGGGATCAGATACGAAACAAGAATGCTCCGTCGGCGGATTGGGGTGTCGTCAAGGCCCGAATGCGCTTGCAATTCACCGAAGCGGCAGCGCGTATACCGCCGAAATCCGCGCTGATCAGGCGCGGGTCAAAGATGAATCGACTGTGCGACTTGTCGATTCGTCTCCGCCTGGCAACTCGGGCAAGGATTTTGCGGGTTAGCGGGCTCAGGACAATGTTATTGTCCGACCCGGCCGCCCAGACCGGAGCCAAGGAATGGCAAAGATCGAGACTATCAGGCCAGACGCGGGCGGCCCCCGCGGCATGAGCGATGCCCCTCCCAGTCTCGCGGACTTCCGGTCCGGCGATGGAGAGGAAGACCGGCTGATCGCCCTCCTCGCCTATGGCCTGGCCGTGGAGCGGGGCGGGCCGGTGACGCCCGGAACGATCGAGGCTCTACGGCGGGAGGCAGCGAAGTCGCTCAGCGACTATTCCTTCCGCTACCTCCACAACACGGTGGAACAGGTGCGGCGCGATGCGGTGGCCGAGCACCTCGGCCGCCTGCGGCCGCCGCCCAGCTTCCTGCGGCTGGTCCTGGCCAATCTGGCGGCGCTCGCGCTGGCCGGGCTGGTCGGTGGCTGGCTTGCGCTGCATCCCGCAACCCTGGCCGGGCTCTCCGGCCTGCTGACAGGCTGACGCATGTCCGCGACGACCCGCCTCGCCCCCTCCGGTCCCGGTTTCGACACCGCGGCGGACACGCCGCTGCGCCGGGCACTGGCCGCCTGCCGCAAGCAGTTCATCATGGTCGGCCTGTTCAGCGGCGTGGTGAACCTGCTGCAGCTCACCACCTCGATCTACATGATGCAGGTCTTCGACCGGGTGCTCGCCACCCGGGTCCTCGACACCCTGCTCTACCTCTCCCTCATCGCCGGCGCCGCAGTGCTGGTCCTCGCCCTGCTTGAAGCCGTGCGCAGCCAGGTCATGCAGCGCATCGGCACCTGGCTCGAGCACCGGGTAGCGCCGGAGGGCTTCGTCCGTGCCATCGAGAGCACCCTGCGCGGCCGCCCCTACCGGATGGAGGCGCTGCGCGACCTCGCCATCTGCCGCGGCTATCTCAGCTCGCCCAGCGCCCTCTCGCTCTATGACGTGCCCTGGGTGCCGATCTACATCGCCGTCATCTTCGCCCTGCACCCGACCATGGGCTGGATCGCTCTCGGCGGCGCCCTGATCCTGTTCGGCCTGACCCTGACCAGCGAGTTCTCCACCTCGAAGCTGCTGCGGGAGGCGAACAATGCCGCCATGGCCTCGCAGCGCCGCGCCGACGCCATCTCCCGCAATGCCGAGGTGATCGACAGCATGGGCATGCTGCCCGCGGTCATCGGCCGCTGGCGGGAGTCGGTCGCCGCCATGGCGACACCGCAGCAGCGCGCCGCCGACCGCGCCTCCGTCCTGCTCGCCGCCACCAAGTTCTTCCGCCTCGCGGTGCAGATCGCCATCCTCGGCGTCGGCGCCTATCTGGTGCTGCAGCAGGAGCTGACCTCGGGCGCCTCCATCGCCGGCTCCATCATCATGGGCCGGGCGCTGGCGCCGGTGGAGATGATGATCGGCGGCTGGAAGCAGCTGGTGCAGGCGCGCCAGTCCTTCCGCCGGCTGCAGGCCTTCCTCGCCCAGCCGCGGCTGCGCCCGCCCGGCCTGCCGCTGCCCGAGCCCACCGGCCAGCTGGCGGTCGAGCGCGTCTCCTACGCCTTCCCCGGCCAGGGCGTGGCCATGATCAAGGGCGTCAATTTCGGCCTGAACCCGGGCGAGAGCCTGGCCGTCATCGGCCCCTCGGCGGCCGGCAAGACCACGCTGATCCGCCTCCTGATCGGCACGCTGCAGCCCTCGGCCGGCACGGTCCGCCTGGACGGCGCCGATGTCTACCAGTGGCTGCGCGAGGATTTCGGCCGCCATGTCGGCTACCTGCCGCAGGATGTCGAGCTGTTCGACGGCACCGTCTTCGCCAACATCGCCCGCATGGGCGAGGCGACGCCCGAGGAGGTCTACGAGGCCGCGAAGCTCGCCGGCTGCCACGACATGATCCTGCGCCTGCCGAATGGCTACGAGACGCAGATCGGCGATGGCGGCATCTATCTCTCGGGTGGCCAGCGCCAGCTGGTCGGCCTCGCCCGCGCCATGTTTGGGCGGCCGAAATTCGTGGTCCTCGATGAGCCGAACAGCAATCTCGACGGCGATTCCGAGGCCAACCTGCTGCGCGCGCTCGAGCGGCTGAAGGCCCAGAGGACCACCGTGGTCCTCGTCTCCCACCGTCCCACCCTGGTGCAGGGCGTGGACAAGATCCTGCTGCTGAAGGACGGCGCCATGGAGATGTTCGGCCCGCGCGCCGAGGTCCTGAAGCGCCTGATGACTCCGGCGCGCCCGGCCGAAGTGCCGGCCGCCCGCCTTGAAGGGACCGGCGCCCGATGAGCACCGAAACCCCCACCCTGCCCGCTCCCTCCGCCGCGCCGGCCGCGCCGGCCACCGCGCCCAACCCGCGGACGCTGGCGCCGCTTGGCCGCCGGGAGCTGGGCCTCAATCTGCCGGCCTTCCCGGAAAACCCGGTGCTGGACGCGCCGGCGCCGCGCACCCGCGTGCCGCTCGTCCTCGGCACGCTGATCTTCCTGGTCTTCGTCGTCGGCTTTGGCGTCTGGGCAGGACTGGCGCCGCTGGCGGAGGCGGCGATCGCCCCGGGCGTGATCAAGGTCGAGGGCAACCGCCGCACCATCCAGCATCTGGAAGGCGGCATCGTGCGCGAGATCCTGGTGCGCGACGGCGACAAGGTGGAACGTGGCCAGGTGCTGATGCGCCTCGACGACATCCAGTCCGAAACCACGCTGGAGACACAGCGGGCGCAGCGCTGGGCACTGCTGGCGCAGGATGCCCGGCTCAGCGCCGAGGCGGCGCGGGCCAGCTCGATCAGCTTCCCGGCCGACCTGCTGGCCAGCAGCCACCCACGCGCGGTGGATGCGGTGGCCGGGCAGAAGGCGCTGTTTGAGGCGCGCACCGCCAGTCTGAACAGCCAGCTGCAGGTGCTGCAGGCGCGGGTTGAGCAGCAGCAGGCGATGATCCTCGGCGCCCGCGGCCAGCTCACCGCCACCCAGCGCCAGCTCGACCTGATCAAGCAGGAGGAGGCGATGCGCCGCGGCCTGGTCGGCCAGGGCCTGGCGCGGCTGCCCGACCTGCTGGCAGTGCAGCGGGCGATGGCAGGGCTGGAGGGCACGATGCAGGACCTCCGCAGCCAGATCGAGCGCGCCACGGCGACCATCGCCGAGGCGGAGCGGCAGATGCAGCAGATCGTCGACCAGCGGATGCAGGAAGTCTCGACCGAGCTGCGCGAGGTCCGCGCCAAGCTGGCCGAGGCGGATGAGCGGCTGCGCGCTGCGGCGGACGTGCAGGCACGGCGGGAGATCGTGGCGCCGGAATCCGGCACCATCCTGAACCTGCGGGTCTTCACCCTGGGCGCGGTGGTGCGGCCGGGCGACCCGTTGATGGACCTGATGCCGGACAATGACCGGCTGGTTGCCGAGGTGAACATCCAGCCGAACGACATCGACGTGGTCTATCCCGGCCTGCAGGCCGAGGTGCGGCTGCCTGCCTTCAAGCAGCGGCTGGTGCCCTATCTGCACGGGCATGTGACCTGGGTCGCCGCCGACGTGACCACCAACGAGCAGACGCACCAGCAATATTACCGCTCCTACATCCTGATCGACCGGGACCAGCTGGAGCGGCTGCCCAATGTCTTCATCACCCCCGGCATGCCGGTGGAGGCGCATATCCAGATTGGCCAGCGGAGCTTCTTCCGGTACCTCATGCAACCAGTCTTCGACAGCTTCCACCGCGCCTTCCGGGAGCAGTAGGGAACCATCGGCGCAGCCCTGCCCTTGAGGGGGCGGGCTGCGCCGAACCGGCGGCCTGCGCTCCTCCGACCACCGGATACGACAGGAAAGGACACCCCATGGCTGATGCCCGCACCATCTTCGCCGACGGCATCCTGGATGCCAGCGTCACCTACGGGGTCGCGCGGCTGACGCTGGCCCAGGCCGGGCCGGACGGGAAGCCGGTTCCGGCCGGCCAGCTCGTCATGCCGCTGATGCAGCTTCCCGCCTTCGCCAACGGGATCATGGGACTGCTGAAGCAGATCGAGGGCCGCGTGAAGGAGCAGCAGGCCCGCCAAGCGGAGAATGGCGAGACATCCGGCGATGCCGCCACCGCCGTGCCGGGCGCCTTCCGCTTCGGCTGAGCGTCATGGCGGCGGTGCCGCTTTCCGTCATCCTCTGCTGCCACGGACGGCCGGGCTATCTCCGCGCCTGTCTCGCCGGCCTTGCCGCCCAGTCCTGCCGCGACTTCGAATTGTTGGTGGTGGACAGCGGCTCGCCGCCGAAGGAGGCCGCGGCGATTGCCGCCCTTGCCCGCGAGGCGGGGGCACGCCTGCTGTGCTCCAGCTCGCCCGGCCTGTCCCGCGCGCGCAATCTTGGTCTGGCCGAGGCGCGGGGCGACTGGGTGGCCTATCTGGACGATGATGCGGTGCCGGAGCCGGGCTGGGCCGCGGCACTCCTGGCCCGCATCGCCGGGCTGCCGCCGCGCGCGGCGGCACTCGGGGGCCGCATCCTGCCGGCCTGGGAGGCCCCCCTGCCCGCCTGGTGGCCGCCGAAGCTGCGCGGGGTGCTGACCATCGTCGAATGGGACGGCTTCGGGGAGGTCGGCCGCGACCTGCCGCCGGAGGTGGACATCTACGGCGCCAACATGGCCTTCGCCGCCGCCCCGCTGCGCGGCATCGGTGGCTTTCCGGAGGCGCTGGGGCGGATCGGCAGCCGGCTCCTCTCCGGCGAGGAGGTGGAGGTGGTCGGACGGCTCCGCGCGGGGGGCTACCGCGCCTTCTATGACGGCGCCGCCGCGGTGCGGCACAGCATCCAGCGGGAGCGGCTGCGCCCAGCCTGGCTGCTCAGCCGCCTGCTCTGGCAGGGGGCGACCGATGCCTTGCGGGACCGCCGTAGCCGCGCCGGGAAGGACCGGACCCTCGGCGCCGCGGCGCGGCTTGCGGTGCAGGCGCCGCTGTTGCTCTGGCCCGCCGCCTCCCCGGCCCTGCTGCGCGCCCGGTGCGGCGCGGCCTACAACCTCGGCTATCTCCGCGGCCGCCTCACCTCCGTTCCGGTGAAGACCGCATGATTCACCTGCCGCGCCGTGCCCTGCTGGCTGCTTCCCTGGCGGCTCCACTGCCCGCCGCACCCGCCGCCGGTCAGCGGGCCGATCCGCGCGCCCGCCTGGCCGGGCTTCGCCTCGGCGCCAATCTGGAGCGCTGGTATGCCATCGCCAAGGACAACCACCCGCGCCGGCTGGGGCCGGGCTGGTGGCGGGATTTCCGCGTCGTCGGCTTCGACCATGTCCGGATTTTCTTGCCGGAGGTGAAGCAAACCAGCGAATCACCGGATGTCCTGGAAATGTTCCTGCAGGCGGTGCAGGATGCGACGGGCGCCGGGCTGCCGGTGCTGCTCGGCCTTGCCGACACCTTCCACCACAGCAGCCCCTGGGGGGAGCGCGACTGGAAAGCGCTTGCCGCCCGAGCCGCCTTCTTCGGCCGGAGGACCGATCCGGCCATGGTGGTGCTGGCGCCGCTGAACGAGCCCGCCTTCCCCGACACTGCCACCTGGCTGCCGGTGCGGGACCGGATGCTGGCGGAACTCCGCCGCGCAGCGCCGCGCCATGTGCTGATGTGGGGCGGCCGGGAGTGGTGCAGCTACCGCTCCCTGCTGGAAGCGTCGCCACCCGCCGATCCGAACACCATCGCCGAGGTGCACGACTATGTCGGCGGCGATGCTGGCGCGGTGGAGGGCCGCTTCGGGGCGGTTGCCGCTTGGCGCGACCGCCACCGTCTGCCGGTCCTCGTCACCGAGCTGGGCGGCGCGCAGGGGCATGAAACCGACCGCGCCGCCTGGGCAGCCGATCTGACCCGCATCCTGCCTGTGCTGCGCCGCCACCGGCTGCCGGCGGCGCTCTGGTCCTACAGCCATGGCAGCTGGTGGCGGATCCAGGAGGGCGACCGGCCGACGCCCCGCCCCGAGATCCGCGCCCTGCTCCGCTAGACTCGCCGCACCCCGGCCCGCGCCGCCTAATCCGTGGCAGGCCTGGCCACTGTCACCGCCACGGGTGCCGCGGGCTTCGCCGCGCGCAGGATCCAGCGATGCGCCGGCACCTCGACAAATCGCCAGGCCAGCCAGCCGGCCAGCAGGTTCAGCAGGAAGCCGGCCGCCATCAGCAGGATGCGGCCGGTCAGTCCCGGCTCGGCAAGCCGCAGCAGGCCGACCAGCGCCGTTTCGATGAATATCCAGCAGAGATAGACGCCGAAGGACGCCTCGCCGAGCCGCAGCAGCAGGTCCGGCCGCGTGGCCGCAGGCGCGCCGGCCCGCATCCCCCGCTGCCAGACGGCGAGGATCAGGCAAGCGAGGCCGGCCACTGTCAGCGCATCCTGCCCCAGCGCCAGCCCCGCCGGCAGCGCCGCCGTGCCGGTCAAGGCCAGGGCCGGCGGCACCCGCCCCTCCGCCGCCAGCCGGCCGAGGGAGAGGCCCAGGCAGAATTCCAGGGCGAAGCGCAGCAGGCCGAGATGCAGCGTGTAATTCAGCCCAACCAGGCCCGAGTTGGCCAGCAGCCAGAGCCCGGCCAGCGCCAGCGGCAGCACCGCGGGAAGCAGGCGGCGCGGCAGCCAGCGTATCGTCGCAAGCACCAGCGGAAAGGCGAGATAACCGGCCCATTCCACCGACAGGGCCCAGGACGGATAGTTCCAGGCATGCCGGCTGGTGGTTTCCCAGGCATTCACCAGGAAGAGCTGCAGCAGGAAATCCTCCAGCCCGAAGCGCTCCGGCTGGCGGATGGTGACGCCGGCGGCGGCGGCAAGTCCGACCAGCAGCGCCAGCGCCAGCAGCGCCAGCGCGTGCAGCGGCCAGATCTTCGCCAGCCGGCGCAGCAGGAAGCGGCGGATCCCCGCCACGCCGGAGGGGGGCCGCGCGCTGTAGCCCAGCCAGAGG
>CALGVL010000337.1 GCA_937930165.1 uncultured Acetobacteraceae bacterium | reverse complement strand
CAGGCCGATGCCGCCGATTGTGGCGCGGAAGAGATCGGGATCCTCCGTATCGGAGACGCGGCGCGTCGTGCCATCCGGCAGCAGCAGTTCCAGCCAGAGGATGTGGTCGCCGAAGCAACCGAGATGGTGCTGGTTCTTGCCATGCACGTCATTGGCGACTGCGCCGCCGATGGTGACGAAGGCGGTGCCAGGCGAGACCGGCGGCAGCAGGCCGCGGGGCAGGAAGGCGGCGAGCAGGTCGTCGAAGGTGACGCCCGGCTCGACCGTCACGGTCGCGGCGGCCGGGTCGAAGGCGAGCATGCGGTCGAGGCGGCCGGTCAGCACCACGGCCTCGCCGCCATTCAGGCAGACATCGCCATAGCTGCGCCCGGCGCCATGAGCCAGCAGCCGGCGCCCCTCCGGCACGGCCAGCGCCGCCCGCAGCTCCCGCATCCGCTCCGGCCGGGCGGCGAGGCAGGGGGCGTGCGCGATCCGTCCCCAGCTCGTCAGCTCGACCTGCTTCCAGCCCGTCCTGCCGCCGGTTGCGGTGCTGCCGGTGCCGGGCTCGATGGTCGCCATGTCCTGCATCGAGGCAGGATGCCTCAAAGCGCCGCCAGGATCGCCAGGGCGATCACCGTGCCGATGGCCCAACTCCACGGGTCGCGCAGGGCGAAGACCACGGGGTCGTCGCGCAGCCTGCGCCGATGCGCAAGGAACCAGATCCGCGCCAGCCAGATGGAGAGCGCCGCGGGGGCCAGATAGAGCCAGGCGGCCGTGTCATACATGCGCGACGGCCAGGCCTCGTCCGCCACGAACAGGATCATGATCTGCAGCGCCGCCATGGCCGATGCCGCGCCGAAGCCCAGAGTCAGCGGCCAGTCCTCCACCTGGTAGCCAAGGCGCGCCAGCGCGGTGCCGGACCGGCGCGCCTCCATCAGCTCGCAATGGCGCTTGGCCAATGCCAGGGAGAGGAAGAAGAAGCCGGCGAAGGACATCAGCCAGGGCGAGTAGGGCACCCCGGCCAGCTCCACGCCGAGCGCCAGGCGCAGCATGAACAGGCCGGCGATCACCAGCGTGTCGAGCAGCGGGATTGCCTTCAGCCAGCCGGAATAGGCGAGCGAGACCGCGACATAGGCAAGGATCCCCGCGGCGATCGTCGGCCCGAGCGCCGCGGCCCCGGACAGCCCCGCCAGGATCAGGCCGGCAGCCGCCGCCAGCCCGAGCAGGACCGGAATGCGCCCGGCGGCAAGCGCCCGCTGCCGCTTGGTGGCATGCATCCGGTCCGCAGTGAGATCCGCGAGGTCGTTGAGCAGATAGGTCCCGGACGCCGCAAGGCCGAGGACCAGCACGCCCGCGATGCAGCGGAGGATCGCTTCGGCATCGTCCAGCCGGTGTGCGAGGACCAGCGGCACGAAGAGCAGCAGGTTCTTCGACCATTGGTGGATCCGCAGCGCGCCCGCCCAATCCCTCAGGCGCGGCCGCTGGCGCGGGAACTCGGCCAGCAACTCCTTGCCGAGGCGCGACACCGCGGCGCTGACGCCCGGGCTGGCATTCACCAGGACGACCGCATGCGCCGCGGCGAAGATCTCCAGATCCACGTGGCTGTCGCCCGCATAGGCGAAGCCGCCGGGAAACCGCCGGCGCAGGAAGGCCGCCTTCTCCCCGCTGCGCAGGTTGCGGCTGCCGTCGCTGCCCACCGCGGAGTCGAAGATGCCGAGATGCGCCGCCACCGCATCGGCGACGCACTGGTCGGCGGCGGTCACGAGGTGCAGGCTGCGGCCCGCGGCACGCTGCCTGCGAAGCCATTCGAGAAAGGGCAGGCGCAGCGGCAGCGCCTCTGCCAGGGGGGGCGCGACCTCCGTCACCCGCCGCTTGAGCGCGGCGCGCCCGGCCACAAGGGCGGGAAGCAGGCGCGCAAGGGCGGCGGGGTGATGCAGCAGGGTGCAGACCAGGCCCTCATGCAGCACATCCGTCGCGAGCAGCGTCCCGTCCAGATCGACGGCGAGCGGCAGCAGCTCGTGCCGCTGCTCGGCAGCCAGGGTGGACTGTGCCTCGTACATCATCCACTCCATGGTCGGGACGTGCTGGCTGCGCGAATAGGCCACCTGCCGGTGATCAGCGGTAATGCAATTGCCGTGATGAGGCGCAGATCTGCGCAGGGATGCATCGCGCGGCTGCAACGTCCGGATCCATGGTTGAGTTGCCGCTGCGTAGGGGCGAGCCGCCCGCAGGCCAGGGGTCATGCGGTGGAAGAGCGAGGTCTGCGCCGGCAAGCTGCCAGGAGCGCGATATCAGGCTCGAATGGCCGGGCGGAGGGCCCGTGCCGGCCCTCCGCTTCCCGCCTCACCTGTGGCGGCCCCGGTGGAAGCCGTGATGGAAGGAGCCGTGGCGATGGTAGTGCGGGCCGCCGAAACTGCCGAAGAAGCCGAGGGAGATGCTGGGCCCGTAGCCGTAATAAGGGTAGCCCCAGTAATAGGGGGAATAGCCTCCGTAATAGGGATAGCCCCCGTAGTAATAGGGATAGGCCGGATAGGCGATGCCGGGCGGAGGCGGCGCCACCGTGGCCGCCTGCACCCGGTTGCCGGCGCTTGCCATGCATTGCGTATAGGCGACGTCATAGCGCTGCTGCAGCGCATAGCCGGAAGCCTGGGCATTGTTGGTGCCGATCGCGGAGCCGGCCAGCAGCCCCGTCCCGGCGCCGATCGCCGCCCCTGTCCCGGCCGCCGCGCCTGCGGAGCCGAGCAGTGCGCCCGCTGCGGCGCCGAGCGCCGTACCGAGGGCGGCGCTGCCTATCGCTGCCTGATTAGCCCCCTGCGCTGGCGTGCCATAGCCGATCTGGGACGAGGCGTAATTCCGGCAACTCGCATCCTCGCGCTGGAATTCCCCGAGATTCTTCCCCTCGGGCGGCGTGGCGAGCACGGTGGGTCCGGAGGGCGGAGCCACCGCGCAGGCAGTGAGGGCGAGGGTGCCCAGAAGGGCAAGCGGTCTTGCGCTGCACATCCTGTCCTCTCTGGCCCGAAGGGGCCGCTGGACGACCTGCCCATATGGGGTGCCAGGGCCCCGGGGGCTATGGTGCGCCGCGCTCCAGGATCCGGCCGAAGATCCCCACCGCTGCGGCGAGGTCCGCCAGCGCCACGCATTCCCGCGGCGTGTGCGCCGTTCCGATCTCCCCGGGCCCGAGCACGACGCAGGGGGCGAGCGCCTGCAATTCGGAGGCATCCGTGCCGAAGGGTACCGTGGTGGCGGGCTTCCCGGTGAGTTCGGTGGCCAGCCGGATGAGGGGATGGTCGGCAGGCAGTTCCGGCGGCGCGCCCTCGGTGGTGATGGCCAGTTCGATCCCGGCCCGCTCCGCCGCTCCGCGCACGGTGGCCAGGATCGGCTCCGGGTCCAGCTTGCGGCTGTGCCGGAACTTGATGCGGCAGGTGGCGAGCGGGACGTTCACGTTCACCGCCGTGCCATGATTGTCCAGCACCAGGTTGAAATCGGCGAAGGGCGGGTCGTAGGCGGGGTCCTGCAGGGCCGGGTCATGGCGCAGCCGCTCGAAGACCTGCTTCATCTCGGCCAGGAAGGGGATCAGTGCCCAATTGGCGTTGCGGCCGCGGCCGGTGGAGGAATGGGCCTGCACCCCGCGCGCGACGGCGGTGAAATTCACCGAGGCGCGATGGCCGCGCACCGGCGCCAGGCCGGTCGGCTCCGCCACCACGATCCCCTGCAGGCCGAGGGAACGGGCCAGGGCGCTTCCCGCCACCGCGCGGGCACCGGCCTTGGTGGTCTCCTCATCGGTGGTGAGCAGCAGGGTGGCGGGCACATGCCCCGGCACCGCCTTGGCCGCCTGGATGCAGGCGGCGACCGCACCCTTCATGTCCACGCTGCCCAGGCCGTGCAGCACGCCATCGGCATCGATCCGCGGCTCCCAGGGATTGGCCTCCCAGCCGGTATCGGGGACGGTGTCCATATGGCCGGACAGGGCATAGCCGCCCTTCGGGCCGCGATGCGCGACCAGGGCGCGCTTCGCCACGCCATTGGCATCCGTGTAGTCCAGCCGCTCGATTTCGAAGCCCGCCAGCTCCGCCTCGATCCGCTCGGCGATGGGCAGGTTGGAGAGGAAGCTGCGGCTGTCGATCGCCACCAGCTCGGCGGCAAGGCGGGCGACGGCCTCGCTGTCGCCAGAGGGCGCGGCCTGGGCGCGGGAATCAGCCGGCATGACATTCTCCATTCCTGCAAGGAGCCTTGCCGGGCCGGGGCGAAAGGGCAAGTCTTCCGGCATGGACGACATTGCCTATCTCGACCCCCGCACCGGACGCACCTGGCCCCTCGACCCGCCGCGCTGGTGCGGGGACGGGCGGGAGCCGCTGCTGCTGACCGACCTGCCCGGCATCGGGCCGGAGCAGATCGACCGCGCCGAGCGCAGCCTCTGGCGCTACCGTGCCGCCCTGCCGCCGCTGCCCGGCGCGCCGATCAGCATGGGGGAGGGCTGCACGCCGCTGGTCCCCCGCACCATCGCCGGCGCGACCGCGCTGCTGAAATGCGAATGGCTGATGCCGACCGGCAGCTTCAAGGACCGCGGCGCTTCCGTGATGCTCTCCCTGCTGCGGGCGCAGGGCATCGGGGAGGTGCTGGAGGACTCCTCCGGCAATGGCGGCGCCGCCATCGCCGCCTATGCCGCGGCCGGCGGGATGCGGGCGAAGATCCTGGTGCCGGCCAGCACCAGCCCGGCCAAGACCGTGCAGTCCCGCGCCGCCGGCGCCGAGATCGAATTGGTGCCGGGCAGCCGGCAGGACTGTTCCGATGCAGCGCTGCGGCAGGCTGAGCGGATCTTCTACGCCAGCCACAATTGGCATCCCTTCTTCCTGCAGGGCACCAAGACCCTGGCCTATGAGTTGTGGGAGGATCTGGGGTTCCGCGCGCCGGACAATGTCATCGTGCCCTGCGGCGCCGGATCGAATGTGCTGGGTTGCGGCATCGGCTTCGGGGAGCTGCTGCGGGCCGGGCAGATCGCCCGGCTGCCGCGCATCTTCGCGGCCCAGCCGGCGAATTGCGCACCGATCGCCCGCGCCTTCCTCAGCGAGCCGGAGGCCGAGCCGCGGCCGACAATCGCCGAGGGCACGGCCATCGCCGCACCGATCCGCCTGCGCGAATGCCTCGGTGTGCTGCAGCAGAGCCAGGGCGGCGCGGTGATGCTCTCCGAGCAGGAGATCAGCGCGGCGACGCTCGACCTTGCGCGGACCGGTATCCATGTGGAGCCGACCAGCGCCCAGGCGGCGGCGGCCTTCGGCAAGCTGCTCCGCGCCGGCACCATAGCGCCGGAGGAGACGACCGTGGTGGTGCTGACCGGCTCCGGGCTGAAGGCGACGCAGCGCATCGCGGAACTGCTGGGCATCAGCCTGTAGCGGAGGGGGTCAGACCAATGCCTCTCCGGCGACCAGGCCCAGCACCAGCAGGACCAGGAAAATGATGATCGCGATCACGAACAGGACCTTGGCGATGCCGGCGGTGGCTGAGGAAATGCCGGTGAAGCCGAGCAATCCCGCGATGATCGAGATCACGAAGAAGATCAGCGCCCATTTCAGCATGCGGTGCTCCCCTTGAGCCGGTGCCACGCCGGGCATCCCGGACTGCTCGTTCGGATGGCAGGTATCGTCGGGGACATAACGGCTCGCAGCGGGATCGGTTCACCTGGGTGCCGGATCCGGACAGGCTGCCGCATGACGCAGGGGGAAAGGTGAGGATGACAGGAACAGGACCGCGCGTTGCGCTGCTGGGCTTCTCGATCGAGTGCAACCGCTTCGCTCCGCCGGCGACGCGTGCCGATTTCGCCTCACGCTGCTGGCTGGAGGGGGAGGCGATCCTCTCGGATGCGCGCAGCACCTCGCCCCGCGCACTGGGCGAGATGCCGGGCTTCGTCGCCGATATGGACAACGCCGGGCCTTGGACGCCCTTGCCGATCCTGCTGGCCATGGCCGAGCCGAACGGGCCGGTGGAGCACACCACCTTCGCGGAGATGCTGGCGATCTGGCGCCGCGGGCTTGAGGCGATCCGGGGGCGGGTTGATGGCGTCTATTGCGTGCTGCACGGTGCTGGGCTGACGACGGAGCTGGACGATCCGGAAGGCGCGGTGCAGGGACTGGTGCGGGAGGTGCTCGGCCCCACTGTGCCGCTGGTCTGCAGCTACGACCTGCATGCCAATGTCTCGGATGCCATGGTGCGGGATTGCGACGCCTTCGTCGGCTACCGCACCAACCCGCATCTCGACATGCGGGAACGGGGTGCCGAAAGTGCTCAGCTTCTGCGCCGGCTGATGGGCGGGACGCGGACCCATCTGGCGCTGCGGCGGCTGCCGATCGTGGCGCCTACCGTTTCCCTGCTGACGGCCCAGGGACCCTATGCCGAGGTCATCAATCTCGGCCAGGAATTGCAGGCCAAGGATGCCCGCATCCTGAACGTCTCCGTCATGGGCGGCTTCGCCTATGGCGACACGCCCTTCAACGGCATGGCGGTGGTCGTGACCGCGACGGAGCGGCAGGCGGCGGAGGCGCTGGCCGACACGCTGGCGCAGGCCGCCTGGGACCGCGGCGCCCGCTTCGTGGCGAAGCTCACGCCCTTGGAGGAAGCGGTGCGTTTGGCGAAGGAAAGCCCGGTGCCGCTGGCCTTCGCCGATGTGGCGGACAATCCCGGCGGCGGCGGCCGGGGCAACACCATGTTCATCCTGGAAGCCTTTCACCGTGCCGGGGTGCAGGACTGCCTGATCGGCGTGATCCACGACCCGCTGCTGGCGGAGGAGGCGCACCGCCTGGGGCGCGGCGCCCGCTTCACCGCGCGCTTCAACCGCCCGCAGGGGACGCTCACGGCCGACGACCCCTTCAGCCATCCCTTCGCAGCGGAGGCGGAGGTGGTGGCGCTCTCCGACGGGCGAGTCACCGGACGGCGCGGCATCTTCGCCGGCACGGCAATCGCGCTCGGCCTGACGGCGGCGCTGCGGATCGGCGGCATCACCGTGGTGGTGATCTCCAACCGTACGCAATGCGCCGATCCGGCCTTCCTGGAGCATCTCGGCCTGGATATCGGCCGGGCGCGGGCGGTGGTGGTGAAGTCGCGCGGCCATTTCCGTGGCGGCTTTGACGAGTTCTTCACCCATGACCGGATCGTGGAGGTGGACTGTCCCGGCCTGACCTCCCCGATCCTGTCGCGCTTCCCCTGGACGAAGCTGCCGCGGCCGGTGCTGCCGCTGGATCCTGAGGCGCGCTGGCCCGATGGCCAGTCCGCCAGCGCGGCGATAGGCTCGGCGCCATGACCCTCGACGATCTTCCGACTCCCTGCCTGGTCCTCGACCTCGGCATCCTGAAGCGCAACCTGGCCATGATGGAGGCGGCGGTGGCCCGGCATCCGGGCCTGGTGCTGCGGCCGCACCTCAAGACGGCGAAGAGCCGCGATGTGGCGAAGCTTGCCGCACCGGATTTCGGTCCGATCACTGTGAGCACCCTGGCCGAGGCGCGCTATTTCGCCGAGGGTGGCTGGGGCGACCAGATCTATGCGGTGGGCATTGCACCGCAGAAGCTGGATGCCCTCGCCGCGCTGAACGCGCAGGGCGCCGATGTGAAGGTCATCACCGACGACCTCGACGCCGCCCGCGCCATCGCCGCGCATCCCGGCCCGGTCCGCGCGCTGATCGAGGTGGATATCGGCGAGGGCCGCGGCGGCGTCGCGCCCGATTCCGATGCGCTGCTGGCGATCGCCGATGCCCTCGGCCCGCGCCTGGCCGGCGTGCTGACCCATGCCGGCCACAGCTATAACGGCCGCAGCCTGGACGACATGGCCGCAGTGGCCGAAGCGGAGCGCGCCGGCGTGACCCACGCTGCAGAGCGAGTGCGCGCGGCGGGGCATCGGGTGGAGATCGTCTCCCTCGGCTCCTCCCCCACTGCGTTGCATGCGCGCAGCATGGAAGGCATCACCGAGGTCCGTGCCGGGGTCTATATGTTCGGCGACCTGTTCCAGGCGCAGCTTGGCACCCATGCGCCGGAAGATATTGCGGTCACGGTGCTGGCCAGCGTCATCGGTCGCAAGCCGGAGCGCAATGCGGTGCTGCTGGATGCGGGCGCGCTTGCCCTTTCCAAGGATCGCAGCACGGAGAAGGCGCCGAAGGATTACGGCTTCGGCCTGATGCTCGACCGTGACGGCCGCCCCACTTTCGGCGAGGCGATCGTTATCCGCACCCATCAGGAACATGGCGAGGTCCGCGGCGACGCTCCCTTGCCCTTTGACCGCCTGCCTGTCGGCGCCAGGGTGCGCGTTGCCCCCAATCACACCTGCCTGACTGCCGCGGCGCATGACCGCTACCATGTGGTGGATGGCGGGCAGGAGGTCATCGCCGTCTGGGATCGCGTGAACGGCTGGTAGCGCGGCCACCACTTCAGGCTGCGGGCCGTGGGGCTGGCGGCCGTCACGGTGACGACGGATCGGGCTTGCGCCGCCGGGCAGGAAGGGGAGAGGCTGTGCCAACCCTTCGGAGGATCCGCCCATGAGCCACGAGGCCGCCCCGCAGAGGCCCGCTTTCTCCCCCACCCGCGTGGTGCCGCTGCCTGGCGGCGCGAAGCTGATCTTCTGCTCCGGCGTCACCGCCCGCGGCAGCGTGGCGGAGACCCTGGGCGTGGAGGAGCAGGCGGAGGAATGCTTCGCCCGCCTCAAACGGGCGCTGGCGGCAGAGGGTGCCTCGCTGCACGACCTGCTGAAGATCAATACCTGGCTGGCCGATATGCGCGACTATCCGGGCTTCGATGCGGCACGCCGGCGGGCCTTCGCCGAACTCGCCACCCCACCCGCCAGTACCTGCGTCGGCGGGGCCCAATTCACCACCACGATGAGCCGCATAGAGATCGAGGGCGTGGCGGTCTGGACACCCGGATCATGAGCCTCGCCGAGCATATCCGGGCGGAATCCGCCCGGCTTGCCGCCGCCTGCACCACATGCGGCGTATGCGTGCGCGCCTGCCCGATGACCCCCTATGCCGCCAGGGTGGATGCCGCCGATCCGCGTGCCGTGGCGGCGGGAATGGTGGATGTGCTGCGCGACGGGCCGGGCACGCCGGAGGCCCTGGCCTGGATCGCTGCCTGCTGCCGCAGCGCCGCCTGCACCGCCGCCTGTCCGGAAGGGCTGGATGCTGCGGTCATGCTGCGCCTCGCCGGCTTCCGTGCCCGCGGCGCGCTGGATGGGCAGCCGCGCATCCCGGTGAAGGAGGACACGCAGTTCTCCCCCAGGGTGAAGGCCTTCGCCCGGCTGACCATGACGGAGGAGGAGCAGGCGCGATGGCTGTAGGATCTGACCGCGCCGTCTTCTGGTATGGCTGCAACATGGCCCGCCATGGCGAGATCGTCCGCCTCGCTGCGCGGATGCTGGAGGCGGTGGGCATGGATACCGCGCCGGCGGGCGGTCCCGGCCATTGCTGCGGCTCTCCCAAGGAATCCAATGCCCGGATCAGTGAGGGCATGGGACGCCGCACGGTGGAGAAATTCAACGCCACCGGTCGCGGCCAAGTCGTCACCTGGTGCCCCTCCTGCCACATGAACATGCAGGATGTGATGGCACCGGTCACGCCCATCGCCTTTGCCACCACGCATATCTCGGAGGTGCTGCATGCAAGGCGGGACCGACTGCGGCCCCTGCTGACCGTGCCGGTGCGGGCACGGGTGCTGCTGCATGCGCATCGGGGCTTCGACGGCCGGGTGCCAGTGAACTGCCTGATTCCGGACCTGCTGCGGCTGGTGCCGGGGCTCGAACTGGTCGAGCATTCCTGCCGCGCGCCGGGCCATATGTGCTCCGGCCTGGTCGGCTTGCCGGGGGCGCTGGCCGATGCGCACCGCGCGGCGCTGGCGGCCATGGCGGAGATGGATGCGGACACACTCTGCACCATCTTCCATTCCTGCCACCGGGAAGCGGTAGCACTGGAGCAGAACCACCGCATCCGCGTGGTGAACTGGATCCACCTGCTGGCCGAGGGCATGGGCTGGCCCTACCAGGACGAATACAAGACCTGGCGCAATGCCCCCGACCCGCGCGCCGCCATCGGCGAGGCACGGATCGAGGTGGCAGGCGAACTCGCCTTCACCCGCCTTGTGGAGCCGGAATTACGCAAGCCTCCGGTGGTGTGAACACGGCATGGCGCGCGGAGCGGAGTCACGCTCCGCAGCGATGCCAATCCTCCGCGTTTCGTTCTATCCCTCAATGGTCAGGTTCAGCCGCGTCGCGATCTCCGTCCATTCCCGCAGGTTGCGCTCGATCTGCGCGCGGAAGGTGGGCGGGTCCTGGTAGCTGGGCACGGTGTCCACCGCCAGCAGGCGCTGATGCGTCTCCGGTTTCGCCGCGGCGATGCGGAAGGCTTCCGTCAGCTTGTCCAGGATCGGCTGCGGCGTCCGCACCGGCGCCAGCAGGCCGGAGAAGCCGGAGAAGCTGAAACGTTCGGAAAAGCCAAGTTCCTTCAGCAGCGGCGTATCGCCGAGCGCCGGGATGCGCCGGTCGCCCGCCGTCGCCAGCGGCCGGATGCGGCCCGCCTTCATCATCTCTCCGGCCGCCGCCATGCTGTGGAAGCCGCCATGGATCTGTCCGGCCAGCATGTCCTGCAGCATCGGCGCCTCGCCGCGATAGGCGACATGCTCCATCTTCAGCCCCGCTTCCTCTGCCAGGAGCAGGGCGAAGGCATGACCTGTCGAGCCCGGTGCATAGGAGCCGAAGGAGAGGTCGCGTTCCTTCCCCCAGGCGAGGAAGTCGCGCATCGTCCGGATCTCGGCCGGGACCTTGGGGCCGATGACGAAGGTGATGGAGGTCGTTCCCAGCCGCCCGATTGGCGCGAAATCCTTCACCGGATCATAGGGGAAGCGCCTCATCACCACCGGCGTTTGGATATGCGTGGTGATGGTGAAGAGCAGGGTGTAGCCATCCGGCGTTGCCTTCGCAGCGGCCTCGGTGCCCACCAGGCCGCCGGCGCCGCCGCGATTCTCGATGATGATGGTCTGGCCGAGTTCCGGCATCATGCCCTCGGCGGCGATGCGCGCCCAGGTATCGGTGCCGCCGCCGGCAGGGAAGGGGACGATGAAGCGGATTGGCCGGTCCGGGTAACTCCCGGCATTGTCTTGGGCCCGCGCCAGGACCGCAGGCATGGCAAGGGCTCCGGCTGCGAGGCCGAGCAGTGGACGACGCCGCATGCGTTTCTCCCCCATTATGGCGCCACGGTTGTTCCCGCGGCTTGCTGCACAGCCTATCGGTGTGTGCGCGGCCGGGGCAAGCCGGATTGCCGCCCGCGCCCCGGCTGCCGCTTCACGTTTGCGGGTCGTTCGGCCGGTGGCTGGCCCTGTCCGGGTAACTATGCCCGACTCGGGCGTGAAAGGCGGGCAGAGATCAGCCGCTCAACAGGGCCACGGCGCGGATGAGGCTGCCGAAGCTCGCGGTGGTGACGCCGAGCAGCTCGGAGGCGGTCAGGCTACTCGGCCGCCACCGCCCCTGCCTGCCTCTCGTGCCGCGATGTCTCCCGCGCGCTGCCGGCGCAGAGCAGCGAGAGGCCGAGCAGCCCCGCCACTACCGGCAGCACCAGCTCCGGATGGCCGATATCGATCAGGAAACCCATCGGCACCGGCGTGATGGCTGAGCCGAGCGGCAGGCCGGAGGAGACGAAGCCGAAGACCTTGCCGATCTGCCCAGGCGGCGAGGCATCGCGCAGCATCACGTCGCGCGGGGTGCGGGAGGTGCCGAGCGCAAGCCCCGCCAACACTGCCACGGGCAGGAGCAGCAGGTCCGGCAGCGGCAGCAGCCCTGGCAGCAGCAGCAGCACCATGGCGCAGAGGGTCAGCAGGATGACGACGCCGAGCAGGTTGCTCCTGGTCTTGTCGGCGATCCAGCCGCCGACCAGCGTGCCGCCGGTGGCGCCGGCCATGTAGCCGGTCAGGGCCGAGGAGGCGAGGAGGACCGGCGTGCCCCAGAGCTTATCCAGCACCGTCACCAACCAGTTCTGGATACCCGCCCCGGCCATGGAGGAGAGCAGGAAGAAGGCGAAGAAAAGCAGCATCGGCCGGGTCAGCAGCACCTGCCGGCCGCTCGGCTCCTCCCCCTGCTTCGCCGGCTTCGCCTGATCCTTCAGGATACGGCTCTGGGCCAGGATGGCGGCGACCACCGGCACGCCGAGCAGCCCCACCGTCAGCAGCGCGCCGCGCCAGCTCATCACTGCCGTCAGTGCAGCGATCACCGGCGGCGCCAGGGCGAAGCCGAGATTGCCGGTGAATGTGTGCAGGGCGAAGGCGCGGCCCATGAAGCTCTTGTTCACGCTGCCGGCCAGGATGGCGTAGTCGGCGGGGTGGATGACGCTGTTGCCGATGCCCGAGAGAACGGCCAGCGGCAGGATCATCCAGAAGGCCGGGGCGAAGGCCATGGCGGAGATCGAGAGCGCCATCAGCAGGGTGCCGCCGACCAGGAAAGGCCGCGCCCCGTAGCGGTCCACCAGGAAGCCCACCGGCGTCTGCAGCACCGCCGTGGTGCCGCTCATCAGCGCCGCTGCGAGGCCGAGGGTGGCGTAGGAGACCTCGAATTCCGGCTGCCAGAACAGGAAGAGCGGCGGCAGGCAGAGCATGTAGAAATGCGACAGGAAATGGCCGGTGCCGATCAGGGCGCAGATACGCATGTCGCGGCCGTGGCCGGCGCTCTCGGCGGTCATGGGCGGGGCCTCGTGCAGGTCGCGGCAAGCCTGCGGCCGGCTGGGCTTCCCGTCAACGTGGGGAAGCG
>CALGVL010000336.1 GCA_937930165.1 uncultured Acetobacteraceae bacterium | reverse complement strand
CGGCTGACCTGCCATCCGCTTGCCCCCGCTGTCACCAGCGCCAGCGAATCAGGCGGCGCCGCACCGCGCCAGAGCTTTTCGAGGTGTCCAGATAGCCTGACAGTCGATCGGTGTCCCGCCAGCCTAGGCGCGAAAATGGCCCTCGAGGACGGCCCCTTTACGAGGCCCAGGACGCGCGGATCTCCATCTTGGCCAAAGGCCTGCGACGCTCGGCTCCAGTCGAGCTTGTCGGCGCCGTGTAGCCGTTCCAGCAGCATCCGGTGCAGGCGGGCCCCGACCCCGGCTGCCTGCCAGTCCCGCAGCCGCCGCCAGCGGGTCATGCCGGACCCGCAGCCCATCTCGGCGGGCAGCTCTTCCCACTGGATGCCGGTCTTCAGGACGAAGATGATGCCGGTCA
This sequence comes from uncultured Acetobacteraceae bacterium, assembly GCA_937930165.1. Lineage (GTDB taxonomy): Bacteria > Pseudomonadota > Alphaproteobacteria > Acetobacterales > Acetobacteraceae > CALGVL01. Next base: position 4,817 of record CALGVL010000336.1, on the reverse strand, counting down.
GTGCCGCACGGTCCGGCACCGGTGGCCGCCCACCCTGCGGCTTCGGTTGCACGGGCGGCAGCAGCGGCGCAATGGCCGCCCAGAGGGCGTCGGGAACCAGGGGCTTCGCCATGCCCCAGACAACGCACCGCCCAGCGTTTCGTTAGACGCTCGTAGTCACATGGAGCCAGGAAGGCAACCGGCCCTTACGGAACGGATGGCGAAACCATCCGGCTTCTGCTACGGGGCAGCCTCATGGCCGATGGCGCTTCCTCCCGCTCCGTTCCCTCCCTATGGCGGGACCGGCGCTTCCTTGTCCTTCTCGCCCTCGGCTTCTCGGCCGGCGTGCCGCTGCCGCTGACGGCTTTCACCCTGCGGCAATGGCTCTCGGAATCCGGGACCTCGCTGACCGCCATCGGGCTGACGGCGCTGATCGGCCTGGCCTATTCGCTGAAATTCCTCTGGTCGCCGCTGCTGGACCATGCGCCGCCGCCCTTCTTCGGCTGGCTCGGCCGCCGTCGGGGCTGGCTGGCCAGCATCCAGCCGGCGCTGGCCCTGGCGATCCTCGGCATGGGCCTGACCGATCCGGCATCGGATGCGACGCTGACCGTGGCGGTGGCCGTGCTGGTCGCCTTCCTCTCCGCCAGCCAGGACATCGTGGTGGATGCCTACCGCATTGAGGTGCTGGAGGAGCGCGCCCAGGGCTATGGCCTGGCCTGCTATGTCTGGGGCTATCGCGGCGCCATGCTGGCCAGCAATGCCGGGGCGCTGGGGGTGGCGAGCCTCGCCGGCTGGACGGTGGCCTTCGCCTATTGCGCCGCGCTGATCGGGGTGGGCTTTGCCGCCGTGCTCTGGGCGCCGGAGCCTCTCGCGCCGCCGCCGCATCGGGGCAGCTGGGCCAGCCGCATCCGCATCGCGGTGGTGGATCCCTTCGCCGATTTCCTCCGCCGCCGCTACTGGCTGGCCATCCTGCTCTTCGTCGCGCTGTTCAAGCTGGGTGAGGCGCTGGCCGGCATCATGACCGCGCCCTTCTACCGCTCCCTTGGCTTCAGCCGGACGGAGGTGGCGGCGGTGGGCAGCGTCTTCGGCCTCTTCGCCACGCTAGGCGGGGCGCTGGCGGGCGGCTGGCTGGTGGCGCGGCTCGGCACGGCGCGGGCGTTGGTGCTGACCGGGCTCGGCCAGATGCTGTCCAACCTGATGTATGTGGCGCTGGCCCATGCCGGGCATGACATGCCGATGCTCTGGGCCCAGGTCGGGGTGGAGAACTTCACGGATGGGTTGGCCGATGCCGCCTTCGTCACCTACCTCTCCGGCCTGACCAGCCGCGCCTTCACGGCAACGCAATACGCGCTGCTGTCCTCGCTCGCCGCTGTGCCCTTGCGTACCCTCGGCGCCAGTTCCGGCTGGCTGGCGGAACGCCTGGGCTGGCCGGACTTCTTCCTCCTCACCACCGCGGCGGCGCTGCCGGCCATGGCGATCATGCTCTGGCTGCTGCGCCGCCTGCCGCCGGAAGAGCATCGCGCGTGATCCGCACCTATCTGCTGCCGCCGCTTCTCCTCATCGGCAGCAACATCCTGATGACCTTTGCCTGGTATGGCCATCTGAAGCGGCCGTCCTGGCCGCTCTGGCTGGCGATCGTCGTCTCCTGGGGCATCGCCTTCCTGGAATACTGCCTGGCGGTGCCGGCCAACCGCATCGGCTACCTGGCCGGCGCCTATAGCGGCCAGCAGCTCAAGGTGATGCAGGAGGTGATCACCCTGACCGTCTTCGCCGGCTTCAGCGTGCTGGTCCTCGGCGAGAGCCTGCGCTGGAACTACCTGGCCGCCATGGCCTGCCTGGTCGCCGCGGTGGGCTTCATCTTCCTGCCGGCACGGTAGCGCGTCCTGACCGAAGATTGACCGCCTTCCTGCCGCGGCCTAACTGAGCGGCGCGAGGCCACGCCCTCCCCCTTCAAGGGTTTCAAGTCCGGGACGGCCCGGCAGCTTGTTCGAAGGAGGCCCCCGTGGCTTGGCTCATCCTCGTCATCGCCGGCCTGTTCGAGGTCGTCTGGGCCTTTGCGATGAAGCAGTCGGAGGGCTTCACGCGCCTCTGGCCTACTGTCGTCACCCTGGTGGCGATGCTGGTGAGCTTCGGCCTCCTCGCCTGGTCAATGCGATCGCTCCCGCTCGGCACGGCCTACACCGTCTGGACCGGGATCGGGGCGGTGGGAGCCTTCCTCGTCGGCGTCCTCGTCCTCGGCGAGGCCGCCAACGCCACCCGCCTGATAGCCGCCTTGCTGATCGTGAGCGGCCTGGTGCTCATGAAGCTGTCCAGCCCCGCCTAGTGCCTCGCATTTCTCCCAGGCGTCCGGCGCGGACCGCTAGCGGCAATCCCGCTGCGCATAGCCGGCGGCACGCCGGGCCCGGTTGGCAGCGGCCTGGGTGCCGGTCAGCGCCGCCTGGGCCGCGGCGTCCTGAGCCTCGCTCACTGCCTCGGCGCAGTAGGAGTCATAGGGCTGCGCCACCGCCGTGGCGCCATAGGCATAGCCCTGCGGAGCGGCATAGGCCCGCGAATAGGCGGCGGGGGTTTCCGAATAGTAGGTGCAAGCCGGAAGGCCAGCCAGGGCGGCGATCGCGGCGAGGGCAGAGAGGTGGCGGACCAGCATCGAACCTCCTTTGCATCCGGTCCCGCGCCGTTCAGCGCGCCGGGCTGGGCGGCGGTTCCCGTGACGGCCGGAGGCTAGGGCCTGGGCAGTTCCTCCCGCGTGACCTCCCCGGCGCCCTGCGGCACGGGCCCGGCGGTCATCAGCCAGTCCTTCAGGTTGCGGCGGAGCTGGAACTCGAATTCCACATTCAGGTCGTCCATGGTCCGGCGCAGCAGCAGGTCCGCGGCGCGCGGCCGCTCCGCCTCCGGCCCGGTCACGACGCGGCTGGCCTGCGCCTCCACGAAGCCCAGCCGCGCCCCCTGGGAGGAGCGGATCTCCAGCCGGCAGCCGAGCAGGCAGCTCAGCCTGGCGCGGTCCCGCTGCAGGCTGGCGGTGGTGACGGTGAAGACCGCCCGGCCGGTGCTGCCCACCGCCTCCAGCCGGTCCCGGCCCATGATCCGCACCGCCTCGGCCGGGGAGGGCGAGGTCTCCCGGCCCGCGCCTGCCGGGGGCGCCCCCTCCGGCGCGATCTCAACTGTTGCCACATTCAGCGGCAGCCGCATCAGATGCGTGTAGGAGATCGGCCCGGGCGGCGGCTCGGCAGGCCCCCGCCGGGCGCAGGCGGCCGCCAGCAGCGGCAGCAGCAGCACGAAGCGCCGGGTGGGCATGGGCATCCCCCTCAATGGGTTCGGTCGTGCCCGTGATGTAACGGCTCAGGCGCGTCCGGCGCCACCCCGGATCTCGCTGCGCTCGAAACGGAAGTCCAGGTTGCAGAACTCGCAGGTCATGGTGATGGTGCCGGCTTCCGCCATATGGTTCAGGTCCTCCTCCGGGAAGCCGGCCAGCACCCCGGCCAGCCGGGCGCGCGAGCAGCGGCAGCCGTAGGAGAGGGCGCGGGCCCGGTCGAGTGCCAGCCCCTCGGCATGGAACAGCCGGTGCAGCAGCCGGTCCGAAGGCAGGGTGTCGTCCAGCATCTCCGCCTCGGTCAGCGTGCCGGCGAGGGCGAGGGCGGTGCGCCAGGCCTCCTCCTGCGCCGCCTCGTCCAGCTCGGGGCCGATGCCGCCCTGGCCGGCGACCCGCTCCATGATGAAGGCGCTGGCGCGCCAGCCGGCCGGCGTCCGGGCGCAGGCGAGGCGGACATGGGTGCGCAGCTGCTCGGAGGTGCGGAAATAGTGATCCGTCATCTCCGACAGTGTCGTGCCCTCGATGGCGACGATGCCCTGGTAGCGGTCCATGTCCAGGCCCTGGTCGCAGGTGAAGGCGAGATAGCCCTGGCCGAGCAGGGCGCCGGCCTCCGGCTCCGGCCCGGCCTGGAGGGCGGCGTCCAGCGCCTCCGGCTCGGCCCGCACATAGCCGCGCAGGGCGCCGGCATCGGTGCAGTCGGCGAGCAACATGGGCACGGCGCCGTCGCCCTTGGCCTGGAGGGAGAAGCTGCCCCGGAATTTCAGCGCTGCGGCGAGGCCGGCGGTCAGCGCCAGCGCCTGCCCCAGCAGCCGGGCGATGGCAGGGTGGCTGTCGTGCCGGGTCAGGATGGCATCGGCCAGCGGGCCGAGCCGGATCAGCCTGCCGCGCACCGGCTGGGCATGCAGATGGAAGGGCTGCACGCCGCGTGGCACCACCAGGTCGGGCACCGGCGGGCGGTCGTGCTGGAGGAAATCCGGAACGGCGGAGGGGCGGGTAGGGTCGGGCAAGTGAAGAAACCTCTGCTCTGGCCCCATTAGATAGGGGCGCCCCGCCGCGCCGACCATGCGCGGGCCGCAAATCCGGGCTTTCCCATGGGCTCGCCATGGGGCGGGAATGATCCTAACGAATGATCCTACCCCGGCACGTCGCGGCTAGCCGGCGCCCAGCGCCCAGAGCAGCACGCCCTTCTGGGCGTGCAGGCGGTTCTCCGCCTCGTCGAAGACCACGCTCTGCGGGCCGTCGATGACCTCGGCGGTGACCTCCTCGCCGCGATGCGCCGGCAGGCAGTGCTGGAAGATCGCATCCGGCGCGGCATGCGCCATCAGCGCCGCATTCACCTGATAGGGGGCGAGCAGGTTGTGGCGGTTGGGCGCGCTGCCGTCGCCCGTCTCGTCATTCATGCTCACCCAGGCATCGGTGACGACGCAGCGGGCGCCGCGCACGGCCTCCACCGGATCCTCGGTCAGCACGATGGTCGCGCCCTGGGCGCGGGCCCAATCCACCAGCTCCTGCGGCGGGCGCAGCGCCTCGG
>CALGVL010000335.1 GCA_937930165.1 uncultured Acetobacteraceae bacterium | reverse complement strand
GTTCTGGAATGGCCGCCGCAGCATTCCGACCACCCAGTTCGGCCCGAAGACCGCCAGGACGAGGGAGCCGGCAAGCAGCATCGCGCCCTGCGCCAGCCCGACCCCCGTCAGCAGGACATAGGCGCATGCGGCGACCGGCAGGAGGACGAGCATGACCGCCTTTGTGCCGATGAAGACTGGCACCGCTCGCCGCGCATCGAAGCCCGCGGCCGCTATGGCCTGCTGGAACTCCTTGATGTCCTTTTCGGAAATGAAGGCGCTGTCGCGCAGTATCTCGCCGAGCCGCAGGATCGGCTGCAGGACCACGGCACCCAGGCCCGGCCGGCCATGCTCGGCCCCGCTGCGCTCCAGCGGCTGCACCACGTTCCGCATGCGCGCGGCCAGATCCCGCTCCTCGGCCCCGCGGGCCAGGAGCGCCGCCGCGAGGACCGCCAGGCCGATCGCGCCGCCCGCCGCCCCGGCAGCCAGCAGCAGCGTCCCCGGATCGGACATGGCCGGCATCAGTCCCTCCCCGCCTGCCGGATCAGCCAGCGGATCGTGAGCAGGCCGAGCAGCATCAGGAAAAGGCCGATCATGGCCATGCGCTGCCCGGTCGGATTCTCGGTGAAGGCCGCCAGATAGAAGGGTTGGATCATGGACATGGCGAAGGCCGCGACGAAGGGCAGGACAACCAGGAGCCCGGCCTGCATCCGTGCCTCCGCCGCCAGCGCCTTCGCGCGCTTGGCCATCGCGACCCGCTTGCGCACCGTATCGGCCAGGTTGTCCAGCGTCTCGGCCAGGCTGCCGCCGGTCTGGGACTGAAGGCCAAGCGTAACGGCGAGGAAGGCATATTCCGTGAGGCCCGTCCGCTCATGCAGCCGCACCAGCGCGGCCTCCACCGGGCGCCCGATCGCCATGTCGCCCACCACGCGGGCGAATTCCTCCTTGGAAGGCGAAGGCATCTCGCGGCTGATGCCGCGCAGCGCCTCCGCCAGAGGCAGCCCGGCGCGGATGGCACGGACCATCAGCCCCAGCGCATCCGGGATCTGCTGGAACACCGCCTCGCAGTACCGGGCATGCTGCCAGTTGAACACGGTGCGCGCGACAAACAGCCCGGAGGCCAGGCCCACGACCAGGGCGAGCGGAATGCCGAGCGTGTCCGTCAGCCGCGATGCGGAGAGGCCGGCGGCGGCGAGGCCCAGCAGGGCAACGAGGGGCCAGGGGATCACCTGCTCCTGCGGTATATCCGGATTGAAGCGCAGGAAGCGGAAGAAGCGGCCGACCAGCGGGCCGTGCCCGGTCCCGGCGATGCGGATGCTCGGCACCACGATGTCGGCCGGGGATGCGGCCGCCGTGCCGGACAGGCTGCGGACCCGATCCCGCAACTGCCGTCCGGAGCCGGCCTGCACCAGCGCCACCGCGCCGAGCAGCAGGCCCAGTGCAAGCACCGCGGCGATGAGGAGGAGCGGGCCCGGCTGCATTCTCAGGCCTCCTGCAAGGCCCGCATCCAGGCCTCGCCCAGGCCGAAATAAGCCAGGCGGTCGTAGAAGCCGGGCCGGATCGCCGGGGTGACCCAGCGGCCGCGGATGCGCCCCGTCTCGTCCTCGCCCTGGTACTCGAAGGTGAAGACGTCGTTCATCGTGATCACGTCGCCCTCGAGGCCGCAGATCTCGGAGATCGCCAGCACCCGGCGCCCGCCGTCGCGCATGCGGCCGATCTGGATGATGAGGTCGATCGCGCTCGCGATCTGGGTCCGGATCGCCCGCACCGGCAGGTTGGCGATGCCCATCTGGACCATGTTTTCGATGCGAGTCAGGGCGTCGCGCGTGTTGTTGGCGTGGATCGTGCAGAAGGAGCCGTCATGGCCGGTGTTCATGGCCTGCAGCATGTCGAAGGCCTCGGCGCCGCGCACCTCGCCCACGATGATTCGGTCCGGCCGCATCCGCAGCGCATTCTTGATGAGGTCGCGCGCGGTGATCTCCCCCTTCCCCTCCAGGTTCGGCGGGCGAGTCTCCAACCGGACGACATGCGGCTGTTGCAATTGCAGCTCCGCCGCGTCCTCGATCGTCACGATCCGCTCGTTGTGGTCGATCATGCGGCTCATGGCGTTCATCAGCGTCGTCTTGCCGGAGCCGGTGCCACCCGACACCACGAAATTCAGCCGGCAGCGCGCCGCGATCTCCAGGATGCGCGCCACCGCCGGCGATATGCTGCCGAACTCGATCATTCGCGCAAAGTCGATCTTCTTCTTCGCGAATTTCCGGATCGAGATGCTGCATCCATCAAGCGCTATCGGCGGGAAGACCGCATTCACGCGGCTGCCATCCGGCAGGCGGCAATCGACCAGCGGGCTGGATTCGTCGATCCGGCGCCCGACCGTCGATGCCATCTTCTGCGCGATGGCGGCCACCTGCGCGGCGCTGCGGAACCGCACATCGACGCGCTGCACGATGCCCCGCCGTTCGACATAGACGTTGTCAGGGCCGTTCACCATGATGTCGCTGATGGTCTCGTCCTGCAGCAGCGGCTCCAGCGGCCCGTAGCCCACCATGTCATGGGCCAGCTCCTCGGCGATGCGCGCCTGCTCGCGTGCGGAGATCTCGATGCGCTCCCGGTTCGCCAGCTCGTGCACCAGGGATTCGAGCTGCGAGCGCAGCGCCGGGCCGGGCAGCTCGGCGGCGACAACCGGATCCACGCGTTCCATGACCTGGGTGCGGAGACGCTGAATCACATCGGAATTGTGGACCGAAGCAGTGTCCGGCGGCACCGCGCACGCCTCTCCCGGCACAGCCGGAGACAGGGGCGGCTCCGCCGGCTCGGGCACGACCTCCAGGCGGCGGCCGAAGGCCCTCATCGCCTGCCTCCGCGCAGGCGAAGCCGACCGAAGAGCGAGGGCGGCCTGGCCTCCGCCCGCACCGCCGCGATCTCCTGGGTCAGCGGCCCCAGGGCGCGGCGCAGCGCGGCGCTCTCGCGCAGCGCCGGCCGGCCCAGATTGGCGGCCCGCGGCAGCACGCGCGGCAGGTCGGGGATCACCACATCCGGCGGCGCCCCCAGCCCCTCCTGCACCAGCTTGGTCTTGAGCGTGCCGGGCATCCCGGCGCGGTTCAGCACGGTCATCACGCGCGGCGTCCCGCCCGCGGCGAGGAGCTTGCGCGCGGCGACCACATCCCGGATCCCCGCCACATCCGGCCCCAGGACCATGATGCGCAGCCGGGCGGCGGCGAGGGCGACATGCTCCGCCGGCCCGGGCGGCATCGGCAGGTCGATGACGACGTGATTGAACCGCTGGCGCAGCAACGCAAGCAGCCGCTGCATGCCCTCCTCCGAGGGCCGGGGCATGGAATCGAAGGGCTCCTCCGCCGCAATCAGCCGCAGGCGCTCCTCGATCGGGATGGCCGTCCGATCGAGGAAGAGTGAATCCACCCGGTCCGGCTCCTCCAGCGCGACCCGCAGGCCAGTGCCGGGGCGCACGCCCAGCATCATGCCCGTCGTGCCGCCACGCAGATGCAGGTCGAGCAGCGCGACATGGCCATGACTGACATCGGCAATCTGCAGGGCGAGGTTGACCGCGACAGTGGTTGCGCCGCAGCCGCCGCGGACGCCGCAGACCGCGACGACGCGCCCACCCCGGCTGCTGGCCTCCGTCCCCGCCGCTGCGGCGCCGCCGGCGACATGCGGCCCGAACAGCTCCGCCACCGCATCGCGCGTCAGCGGCTTATGAAGGTATTCCGCGACGCCGAGATCACGGGTGAGCTGCCGATAGAAGCCGATATCGGCCTGCTCGCCCACCACCAGCACCTGCACATCCGGCGTGCAGACCGCGGCCAGGCCCTCCAGCGCGGCGATGGGGTCCCCGGCGCCGGACACATCCACCAGCAGGACTCTCGGCGTCGCCTCCCGCTCCAGGACCTTCGTGGCGGTACGGACGCCACCGCGACGGACCTGCAGGCCGCCGGCAATCTCGGTCAGCCCGCCACGCAGCGCCGTCTCGGTCGCCTCGTCCTCGACGAAGGCCAGGAAGCCGGGCCGGTCGCCCTGCAGCACCGCGGCGCCGCGGGAGGCATCCGGCGCGTCGCGCGGCAGCCTCGCGTCACTGCGCATTCCCCGTGCCCCCCGCGCCGCCCACCACGCCAATGCGCGCCACCCGGCTGTCCGGCAAGGGCCGTCGCCGGTCCTGCTCCAGGCGCTGGATGGCGGTGCTGGCGGGCTGACCCCGCTCGGTCCCTGCCGCGACTCCGCGCTCGGCATGCGAGGGATCGGCCAGCATGGCCCGCAGATTGGCGTCGTTGAGGCCGGCAGGCTGCCAGGTCCCCGGGCGTGAGAAATCATCCCCGGTGCAGCCGGCAAGGAGCATGAGGGCCAGGGGTCCGAAGCCGAGGGCAGGACGAAGGCGCATCACCATCACTCCACGATGAAACCCGCATCCAGCCGGGAGCGGAGGCGCGGCGGCGGCGCGCCGCGCGCGATCTGCCGGCGATGCAGGATGCGGTCGAGATCGGTGGCCGGGCGGAACCCGTCGGTTGGCGCGGCAAGGGCCCGCGGATCCGAGACCGGGCGGACGAGATAGGGTGTCACGATGATGACGAGTTCCGTCTCGCTGCGGCGGAACCGGTCGGAGCGGAACAGCGCGCCGAGCACCGGCACGTCGGCCAGCCCGCTGATTCCGGAATTCAGCAGCGTGCTGCTGCGCTGGAGCAGGCCGGCAATGGCGAAGCTCTGGCCGCTGCCCAGCTCCACCGTCGTCTCCGCGCGCCGCACGGTGAGCGCCGGGATGCGGACCACGCCGGAGGCCAGCGGCATGCTGATAGCCCCGTTCTCCGACAATTCGCTGACTTCCGGCCGGACGCGCAGATTCAGGCGATCGGGCCCCAGCACGGTGGGCACGAAGGCGAGGCTGATGCCGAACTGCTTGAAGTCGATGGTGATCGCATTGTTGGTGGCGCTCGCCGCGACCGGTACGGGGAACTCGCCACCGGCGAGGAAGCTGGCGACCTCGCCCGACTGCGCGGTGAGGTTCGGCTCCGCCAGGATGGTGATGAGCTGGTCGGAGGCAAGCGCATCGACCACCGCATTGATGTCGAAGCGCGAGGAGCTGAAGCCGATCCCGTAGCGGCTTGGAGCCGCGCTGGTGGGGGGCACGACCCCGGTGATGGCGTCGAAGACGGCGCCGGCACCGCCGGTCCGCAGCCCGATCAGCCAGTTCTTAGAGTCGGTGGCCAGGAGCTGCCAGTTGAAGCCGAGCTCGCGCGTCACTTCGCGCGAGATCTCCGCCACGCGGACCCGCAGGTTCACCTGGATGGAGGAGAGCAGCTGGAGGTTGTTGATGACCTCCCGCTCCTCACCGGCATAGGCGCGGGCGATCGCCTCGGCCCGCTGCGCATCTGCCGCCGTCGGCACAAGGCCGCTGAGCACCAGCCCGTCGGGCCCGGTGCCGGTGACCCGCACGCCTTCCGCACCCCGCACCAGCCGGCGGATCATGCTCTCCACCGCCGCGGGGTTGAGCGGCGCCCTGGCCGACCCACCCTGGCCGACGCCCGGGGCCGGCAGCCCGATGGCACGGCCCGGCTGGACCTGGACCTCGAATTCGGCAATCGGCGCGCCATCCTCTCCGGTAGCGATGACGGTCGTTCGGCCCGGCCCGACCGCCATCAGGAAGAGGCTGGTGGGCGAGGCCGGCTGGACGCGGGCGATCCGCGGATCGGCCGCCATGATGGTCAGTGCCGGGGCGGGCAATTGCAGCAACCGGCCCGACCCTGCCTCCATGGTGATGGGGACGGGCTGCGACGGCGGCCGGAGCGCCTGGCCGGGGGCCGGGGGCTGGGCTGGCGGCATGACGGCCGGCGGGGCAGGCCGCCCCCCCGGCCCGGCCGGGGGCAGCACCGCCTGGGCGAGAACCATCCTGCCAGGCCCCGCTGCAGGCTCGCCTGGATACAGCAGTTCCCCCGGTCCAGCCGGGGGAGGCATTACGGCACGCTCCTGCCCCAGCGCCGGCAGCACCGGACCAAGCAAGCAGATCGCGAGGGGGACGGCGAGCCGGACATGCTGGCGCATCACCATGGCGCCATCGGGCACAAGCCCCTGCGGGTCATCGGAAGGTGATCTCCTGGTTCTGGCCGTCGCCCTGGATGATGCGCATGCGGATGCCTTCGGAAATCGCGGAACGCGAAAGCGCGGGCGAGACATCCCCGCCGAAGACCGAGCCGGAGGTCGGCATCGCCTCGGCATCCAGCCTCTCGATGGCGCGCACGGTCAGGGCGATGCGGCCGAGCCGGCTGGCGACGGCGACTCGCTCCGCCTGTTCCGGCGTCACTTCCAGCGTCACCGTGCGGGCGATGCGGTTCGGCGTGGCATCGGCGGCGGTCGCGCCCTGGAATTGCTGGTCCACCGCGATCACCCGCACATCGGCGAGGAGCGTTTCCCCGACCACGCGGCGGGCGAGCGGCACATCCTCTCCCCCCAGTTCCTGCGTCAGGATCAGGTCCACCTGGTCGCCGGGCCAGATCAGGCCCGCAGTGCCGGTAACCACGTCCACGCCGACCGAGATCGCGCGCGTGCCGGGCCGCAGCACCGCGGCGAGGAAACCGCGGTCGCGCGGGCGCAGCACATCGGCGCGATGCACCGGGACACCGGCATCGAGGTAGCGCCGCAGCAGGGCGCCGCGCAGTTCCGCACGGCTGTCGTCACTGGACTCGACCGCACCATCCGGGACCTGGGCGGGCGGCATCTCCCGCACCGTGAAATCCTCGTCCTTCAGGAGCGTGCCGGAAGGCAGTGCGCGGGCGGCGACCAGAATCCGGGCGCGCGCCGGCGGCGGGGGCGGTGGGGGTGCCTGCGCCTCGACCTGCGGTGGTTCGGGGGGAGAGAGCATCTGGAAGCCGAGGGCACCGAGGCCCAAGGCACTTAGCAGAAGCGAGAGGATAATGAGGACGCGCAGGAACATCGGTCAGGACCCTGGCGCGCCCAGGAGCACGAGGATGCCGCCCCCGGCGATGGCAACGCCATAGGGCACCGGGCCGCGACGGCGCAGGCGCCAGGACTCGACGGTCAGGATGCGGCGCAGGAGCGAGGAACCGGCGGTGGCCCGGAAGCGGGGCACGAGATGTGGGCCGGCGAGATAGAGCAGGCCAAGGACACCGCCGATCATCACCGTGGCGAAGATGAAGTCCCAGGTGGCAGCCGGCGAGAGGCCCAGGGCCATGGCTGCGGCGAGCTTGACGTCACCGCCGCCCAGAGCGCCGCGCATGGCAAGGAGTAGGAGCAAAGCGAAGAGACTGAGGGCGACCACGACGGAGATGCCGAGGGCCTGCCAGCCTTCCGCGGCCCGGCTCAGCAGGCCCGCACCGGCAAGTGACAAGGAAACAAGATCTGGGATGGTGCGGGCGGCAAGATCACGCCACGCCGCAGCACAAAGCAAAATGGCGGCAGGAAGCAAAAAACAAACAGAACTCACGAACATTGCCGCCTTCGATCAAATAATGCAACGCGTGGCCAAAATGCTGATGGGGCCGGTTCCCGGCGCCAACTACACCAAGAAACCGAGCCCCGCGTGAGCATCAGCCGCCGGTGCCGACCGAATCCTGTGTCTCGGTGATTTTAGTACCAATTCCCTCAAAAGCTGTCTTGAGCTTGCCTCCGAAGGAGACCTCTGCGAAACGCCTTGCTGATGGTGTCTGCCCTTGATTCGCTTGGGCCTGCGGTGCGATGGCGGAGGCGC
>CALGVL010000334.1 GCA_937930165.1 uncultured Acetobacteraceae bacterium | reverse complement strand
GATGCCCGGCAGCAAGGCCGGCCACGCCCCGTCCGAGCCGAGCCGCGGCCAGGAGGCCCCGCCCAGGGCCAGCACCACCGCCGCCGGGCGCAGGCGCAGGGAACCCTCAGGCGTCTCGAAGACCAGCGTGCCCTCCCCATCCCAGCCCTGCCAACGATGCCGGGTGCGGATCGCCACGCCGAGCGCCCCGAGCCGCGCCAGCCAGGCCCGCAGCAGCGGCGAGGCCTTCAGCGTCCGCGGGAAGACCCGGCCGCTGGAACCGATGAAGGTCTCCTGCCCGAGGCCATGGCACCATTCGGTCAGTGCCTCCGGCGGGAAGGCCAGGATGGCGGGGGCCAGGCGGTCCCGCGCCGCGCCGTAGCGCTCCAGAAAGCGTGGCAGGGGTTCGGAATGGGTCAGGTTCAGCCCGCCGCGCCCGGCGATCAGCAGCTTGCGGCCGACCGAGGGCATGTGGTCCAGCACAGTCACCGCCGCCCCGCCCCGCGCCAGCACCTCGGCCGCCATCAGCCCGGCCGGGCCAGCACCGATGACCGCGGCCTCCGGCCGCATGGCGTCTGGGGTTGCGGATAGGGATGGCACGCGGCGGCTCCGTCAAATCTGGGGGCGGAGCGCCCGACCATAGCCCCGCCACGCCATGCCGGGCGAGAGCGGGCCGGCGAACCGGGACCGTTCCCGCCCGTTGATCCTGCGCAACGCGATGCAGGAGATGACTGTATGGGTCACGGATTCCTCTCCAGCCTCGGCAGGCAAGCCGATGAGGCACGCGACACAGCCGAGGATTACGGGCGCTATGCCCGCCGCCGGCTTCGCCGCGGGGTGAATGAGGCCCGCTACGCCGGCCGCCGGCTGCGCGAGCGCGGCGAGGACACGCACGGCGAATTGCGTCGCCTCTGGTCGCAACTGGAGGATCTGGTGGAGCGGCGCATTGCCCCGGCCGCCTCGGACGCCGCCCATGCTGCCGGTGACTATGCGCGGGAAGGGCGGGACATGGCGCTCGATATGGCCGACCAGTTGCGCTCCGCGACGCGGGCGCGGCCGCTGGTGGCGATCGGCATCGCGGTCGCGGCCACCTGGATCGTCGCCAGCCTGCTCAACTCGCGCCGGCATCACTAGCTGGCAGGGGGCGGTGGCCTCACGGAGATACAGGGTCAGGCTGGCGCCCTCGCCAACCAGGCTAGGAATGCGCGGCGCGCCAGGGAAAGGCCAAGCCCGGTGCCCCCTGCCAGTATCGGAGACCGACAGCCGCAGATAGCGGCCGGGTGAGGGCGGCTCCGCATCCGGCCGCGGCGGGGCGGTCTGTTCCACCGTCGCCTGCCGCGCGCCGACGGGGACGGTGCCGCCTCCGGGCATGGCGTCCCGGCATCGCCCCGGCCAACCGCAGCACCAATGCCGGAATTTGCCACCGTAGCCCTGTGCCGGGGCCGGCACCGGGGGCAAGTTGGGCTGCAACCGGGTGCCCTGCCCCGGCATGCCGCAGGGCGTCCACACCGGGCCGATCATATTGCAATATGGCAACATGTTGCGGATTTCCCGGGCCGTTGCCTTTGGCCCATGGCAGCATGGCCGTCCTGCGCCCACCGACGCTCGACGGCGGCGGGGCCCGGACCAATTTATGGATGCGATGAACCAGCTCTCCCCCGTCCTGTTCTTCCCGCCCAAGCGCCCTGCCCCGCCGCCGGAGCGCCGCCTGAAGGTTGTCTCCCCCTTCGAGCCGAATGGCGACCAGCCGCAGGCGATCAAGGAATTGGTCGCGGGGCTGGAAGCGCATGAGCGCGACCAGGTGCTGCTGGGCGTCACCGGCTCCGGCAAGACCTTCACCATGGCCAAGGTGATCGAGGCGGTGCAGCGCCCGACCCTGATCCTGGCGCCGAACAAGACCCTGGCGGCCCAGTTGTACGGCGAGATGAAGAGCTTCTTCCCCGACAACGCGGTGGAGTACTTCGTCTCCTACTACGACTACTACCAGCCGGAAGCCTATGTCCCGCGCACCGACACCTACATAGAGAAGGACGCGCAGATCAACGAGCAGATCGACCGCATGCGCCATTCCGCCACCCAGGCGCTGCTGGAGCGGAACGATGTGGTGATCGTCGCCTCCGTCTCCTGCATCTACGGCATCGGCTCGGTCGAGACCTATTCGCGCATGGTGGTGAAGCTGGAGCTCGGCGGGCGGATCGAGCGCGACGCGCTGGTGAAGGGGCTGGTGGAGCAGCAATATCGCCGTAACGACAGCTTCTTCGCCCGCGGCACCTTCCGCATCCGTGGCGAGACGGTGGATATCTGGCCATCCCACCTGGAGG
>CALGVL010000333.1 GCA_937930165.1 uncultured Acetobacteraceae bacterium | reverse complement strand
GCCGCCGCGCCCCGTGCCGTCGCGCCGCCCCCGCCCGGCGAGCCGGCCACCATCGGCCGGTTCCGGGCGCTGCTCGGCCCCGATACCAGCCTGACCTATCGCAGCGCCGAGGTCATCGACCCGGCCCGCGACGGCGTCCGCCTTGCCGATGTTGTCCTCGAACGGCCCGGCCGCCGCGCCACCATGGAGGAGCTGACCCTCGACGGGCTGCGCGATGACGGCGTGGCCGAGGCGACCGCCCGCGGCATCGTGCTGCGGGATGCGGATGGCGGCGCCACCATCGCCCGGCTGCGCCTCGCCGGCCTCACCGTCCGCCGCCCGCCACCCGGCGAGGAGTTGCGGCCCGACATGCTCAGCGCCGACCTGCTGCGAATCGAGGGACTCGCCGTGGCCGGCGAATCGGAGGTGGGAATCGCCGAGCTTGTCATCGAGGATTACGATCCTGGCCGCGCCGGGCGGCTCACGCTCTCCGGCCTCGACATCCGCGCCCCGCAGGCCGAGGAGGTGGACCGGGTGCGGATCGCCCGCCTGGCGCTGCGCGGGATCGACCTCGCTGCCAGCTTCGCCGCGCTGGTGGCGAAGGAAGCCCCGCCGCAGCCCCCCGGCAGCTATGCGCTGGAGGTGGAGGGCGTGGCGCTGGCCAAGGGCGACCGGCCGCTCGGCAGCCTCGGCAGCCTGCGCATGGGCGGCGAGGCCGCGACCGGCGGGCCGGAAACCGGCAGCCTCGCGCTGCGGGAGATCCGTGTGGAGCCCTTCCCGGGCATCGCCGAATGGCTGCGGCGCTTCGGCTACCAGGCGCTGGTCGCCGACCTCACCGCCGAGGGCCGCTACGACCGCGCGACCGGCCGGCTGGAATTCACCTCCCTGTCGCTGGCGGGGCGGGAGATCGGCGCGCTCGGCCTCTCCATGGTGCTGGACGGGATGACTCCGCAGGCGGCGGAAGCGCAGGACCTGCAGGCGGTGCGCCTGGTCTCCCTGGGCCTGCGCTACGTGGACCACTCGCTCCTTGGCCGCTTCATCCGGCAACAGGCGCAGGAGGCACAGCAGTCGGAGCAGGAGGTCCGGGAGGAATATGCCGCCATGGCAGAGGCAACGCTGGCCGATTCCGGCAAGGGCGGCGGGCTGGAGGGGCTGCGCGACGCCGTCCTGCGCTTCATCCGCGGCCAGGCGCGGGAATTGGAGATCACCGCCCGGCCGCCGCAGCCCCTGTCCTTCTCGGACCTGGCCGCGGCGCCGCCCGAGGATGCTACGGCGGCGCAGCGGATGCTGGGGCTCAGCGTGACGGCGCGCTAGGCCGGATCGCCGGCGGCGGGGCGGCGGGGGCGGCCGCCGCCCCCGCCGCCCGACCCCGTGCGCCTAGAGTTCCGCCCGCAGCGCGTTCGCCTGATGCACCGACAGGGCGGTGAGGTTCACGATGCCCCGCGCCGTGACGCTCGGCACCAGGACATGGATCGGCTTGTTCATCCCGAGCAGGATGGGGCCGACCTGCAGCCCATCCGCCGCCGCCTTCACCAGGTTGAAGGCGATGTTCGCGGAATCGAGGTTGGGGAAGACCAGCAGATTCGCGGTATCGTCCTTCAGCCGGCTCTCCGGCACGGCGCGGGCGCGGATGGCGGGGACCAGCGCCTCGTCGCCATGCATCTCCCCGTCCACATCCAGCCCTGGCTCCCGCGCCTCGATCAGCGCCAGGGCCTGCCGCATGGTCTTGGCCGTCGGCGCGTTCGACCCGCCGAAGGAGGAATGCGAGAGCAGCGCCACCTTGGGCGTGATGCCGAAGGCCCGCACCTGCTCGGCGGCCAGCAGCGTCATCTCCGCGATCTGCTCCGCGGTGGGCTCCACCAGCAGATGCGTGTCCACGAAGAACAGCGTGCCGCTGGGGATGATGACGGCGGAGAGCGCATAGACGCGCCCGACATCCGGCCGCTTGCCGATCACGTCATAGGCGTAGTGCCATTGGCGCATCCAATTGCCGCTGCCGCCGCAGAGGCAGGCATCCACCAGCCCCGCTTCCAGCAGCAGCGCGGCGGTGACGGTCGCGCGGGTGCCGACGCGCCGCGCCGCGGCCTCCGGCGGGACGCCCCGGCGGGAGACCTTGCGCTGGTACAGCGTCACCAGTGGATCGAGGATCGCGCGGTCCTCCTCGGGGTCGATCACCTGCACCGATTCGGAGAAATTCATGCGCAGGCCCATGGCCTTGGCCCGCGCCTCGATGACGCCGCGTCGGCCGATCAGCACCGGCTCGGCGATGCCCTCGTCCAGCACGGTCTGCACGGCGCGCAGCGTGCGCTCGTCCTCGCCCTCGGCATAGGCGACGCGGCGCGGGGATTTGCGCGCCGCCTCGAAGAGCGGCCGCATCAGGTAGCCGGAGCGGAAGACGAATCGCTCCAGCTCCCGCCGGTAGGCAGAGAAATCGGCGATGGGGCGGCGGGCGACGCCGCTTTCCATGGCGGCACGGGCGACCGCCGGGGCGATCTCCAGGATCAGCCGCGGGTCGAAGGGCTTGGGGATGATGTAGTCCGGGCCGAAGATCGGCGCATGGCCGCCATAGGCGGCGGCCACCACCTCGCTCGCCTCCACTCGCGCCAGGCCGGCGATCGCATCGGCGGCGGCCAGCTTCATCGCCTCGTTGATCGCGGTGGCGCCAACATCCAGCGCGCCGCGGAAGATGAAGGGGAAGCAGAGGACGTTGTTGACCTGGTTCGGGTAGTCGCTGCGCCCCGTCGCCACGATCGCGTCCGGCCGGGCGGCGCGCACGGCTTCCGGCAGGATCTCGGGCTCCGGATTCGCCAGGGCCAGGACCAGCGGCCGCGGCGCCAGCTTGCCCAGCCACTCGGGCTTCAGCACCCGCGGCGCGGAGAGGCCGAGGAAGATGTCGGCGCCCTCCAGCACTTCCTCCAGGCTGCGCGCGTCTGTGCGGCGGGCGTAGCGGGCCTTGTAGGGGTCCATCCCCTCCGTGCGGCCCTCATAGACCACGCCCTTGATGTCGCAGACGGTGATGTTCTCCCGCCGCATGCCCATGGCGACCAGCAGGTCGAGGCAGGCCAGCGCCGCGGCGCCACCGCCGGTATTGACCAGCTTCACCTCCTCGATCCGCTTGCCCTGCAGCAGCAGCCCGTTGCGGATGGCGGCGGCGACGATGATGGCGGTGCCGTGCTGGTCGTCGTGGAAGACCGGGATGCGCATGCGCTCGCGCAGCCGGCGCTCCACCTCGAAGCATTCGGGGGCCTTGATGTCCTCCAGGTTGATGGCGCCGAAGGAGGGCTCCAGGGCCGCCACCACCTCGATCAGCCGG
>CALGVL010000332.1 GCA_937930165.1 uncultured Acetobacteraceae bacterium | reverse complement strand
GGGAACGCTTCCGGCCGATCCTGATGACGACGCTCGCCGCCGTCTTCGGGGCGGTGCCGCTGGCCCTGGCTTCGGGCGCCGGGTCGGAGCTGCGCCAGCCGCTCGGCATCGCCATCATCGGCGGGCTGCTGCTGTCTCAGCTGCTGACGCTCTACACCACGCCCGTCGTCTATCTGGCGCTGGACGGCTGGGGCGCCGGGCGGCGGAGCCGGGCGGAGGCGGTGCCGGCCCCGGCGGGATAGGTCCGGTCCGCACCCGGCTTGACCCTAGCCCGCCCGGTCCCGGCCCGCTAAGGATTGCCGCATGCGCCGCCTCTTCCCTGCACGCTGCCCCTGGGCCCGCCCCTCGGCCATCCTGATCGCCGGCCTGCTCGGCCTCGCCGCACCGCCGGTCCCGGCGGCGGCCCAGCGGCCGCCTCAGCCCCAGGCCGCGGCCCAGGCCAACCGGATCGTGGCCGTGGTGAACGGGGAGGTGGTGAGCCGCGCCGATGTCATCGGCCGCACCCGCCTCTTCGCCCTCAGCGCCGGCATCCCCGTGGCGCCGGAGATGCTGGAGCGGCTGGCCTCCCAGGTCACCCGCCTGCTCATTGACGAGCGGCTGCGGATGCAGGAGGTGCAGCGCCGCCGCATTCCGGTGACCGATGAGGAAGTGGCAGAGGCAGTTGCCGAGCTTGAGAGCCGCAACAATCTGCCGCCGGGCGGGTTGCGCAACCAATTGCGGCAGGTCGGCATCCAGCCGCGCGTTCTCTATGACCAGATCCGCACCCAGATCGGCTGGGCACGGGTGCTGCGCCAACAGCTCGGCCCCTCCGCCCAGCCGGGGGAAGAGGAAGTTCAGGAGACAATCCAGAACGCCCGTGCCCGGATCGGCGAGCCCGAATATCTGGTTTCCGAGATCTTCATCCCGGTGGACGACCCCACCACCGAAGGCGAGACCCAGCGCTTCGTGGAAGAGGTGATCCGCCAACTCCGCGCCGGCACGCCCTTCCCTGTCGCCGCCACGCAGTTCAGCCAGTCCCAGACCGCCCTGCAGGGCGGCGATCTCGGCTGGGTGCGGAAGGAGGAGCTGGCGCCGGAAGTGGCCTCAATCGTCGAGCGCATGCCGCCCGGCGCCATCAGCAACCCCATCCGCGTCCCCGGCGGCTACCAGATCGTCGCCCTGCGGCAGAAGCGCGAATCCGGGCGGGATATCGCTACCCTGCTGACCGTGCGGCAGGCCTTCTTCCCCTTCCAGGGCATGCTCGATCCCAACAACCCGACGCAGCAGCAGCGTGACCAGGTGGAGAAGGCCCAGCGCCTCTCCGAGACGGCACGGAGCTGCGAGGCGGTGGAGCGGGCCGGGGGCGCCCGTGACCGCTCCGGCGGCCCCGGCCAGATCCGGCTGGAGACGGTAAGCCCGCCGCCGCTGCGGGACCTGCTGGCCAGGCTGCAGCCCGGCCGCGCCTCCCAGCCCATCATCACTCCGGAGGGGGTGCTGGTGATGATGGTCTGCTCACGGGAGCAGCGGAACCTGGCGGAACTGACGCCCGAGCAGGCGCGCAACCAATTGCTGCGCGACCGGGTGGAGAACCTGTCGCGGCAATTGCAGCGCGACCTGCGGCGCCGCGCCAATATCGAGATGCGAAGCTGAACGGCCCGCCGCTTCCATCGCTGCGGGACACCATCGCCCGGCACGGGCTGGATGCGCGCAAGTCGCTCGGCCAGCATTTCCTGCTGGATGAGGCGCTGTGCCGGCGGATCGCGGCGCTTGCCGGCGACCTCACAGGCCAGCATGTGCTGGAGGTGGGGCCCGGCCCCGGCGGGTTGACCCGCGCACTGCTAGGGACGCAGGCGGCGGATGTCACCGCGGTGGAGCTGGACCGCCGCGCGGTGGCGGCGCTGGCGGAACTGGCGGCGGCCTATCCCGGCCGGCTGCGGGTGATCGAGGCCGATGCGCTGAAGACCGCCCCCGCCGCGCTGCTGCCCGCGCCGCGCCGGATCGTGGCGAACCTGCCCTACAATGTGGCCACCCCCCTGCTGGTCGGCTGGCTGCGCGGCGCCGCGGCGCTGGAGGGCATGGCCCTGATGTTCCAGCAGGAGGTCGCGGAGCGCATCTGCGCCGCCCCGAATACAGAGGCCTATGGAAGGCTCTCCGTCCTGGCGCAATGGCGCTGCCGCTGCGAATTGCTGCTGCGCCTGCCCCCTGGCGCCTTCAGCCCGCCGCCCAAGGTGTGGTCCGCCGTGGTGGGCTTCACCCCCCATGCCGAGGATCCTGGGCGAGACCTGTTCCGGGCGATGGAGCGCCTGACGGCGGCGGCCTTCGGGCAGCGGCGGAAAATGCTGCGCGGGGCGCTGAGATCCCTCGGCGATGCGGAGAGGCTGCTGGCGACGGCCGGGATCGCCGGCGACCGGCGGGCGGAGACGCTGAGCGTCGCGGAATTCGACCGGATGGCGCGGGCGCTGCTGGCGCGGGGCGGCTGATCGCCCTACCCCGGTCACGCGGCGCCCCGCCACAGCCGCTGCACCACCCGGTAGCCGACCGCCGCCACGCCTTCCGCCGCGCACCATTCCGCGACAGCGCCGCTGGCAAACAGCGCGTATTCGCGCGTCCGCCAGGGGGCGTGCTGCGGCGTGATCGCCTCTATTTCGCCGGGCGCGGTGCAGTGCAGGGCGAGATGCGTGACGCCTTCCGGCAGTCCCTGGATCATGCGGCGGTAGCCGGCCTCGGTTTCCTCGGCCGGCACGGCGAGGGTGCCCCGGATCCCGTCCGGCAGGGGCAGCCCCTCGGCCGCCAGCGCCGCGATGGCGGCCCGGTAGCAGTCCGGGTCCGGCGCGAAGCCGATCCGGCGCGGCAGCACCGGCACCAGCCGGTATTCGCGGGCAAGGCGGATGTGGCAGTCCAGCAATTCCGGCAGCAGCGCCGCCGCCATATGCGCGTCGATATGGCTGGGCCGCAGCCCGGCGGCGAGGGCCATCCCGATCTGCGCCCGCAGTTCCGCCTCCGCCGCCTCCGGCACCAGATGGCGACGAAGCGAGGCGACATCGCGCCAGAAATACCCGTCCGGGTCGATCAGCCCGGAGGCGCGGCTGACGGTGGAGACGGGCCGCCAGCGGTAATGCTCCCACTCGCTGGTCAGCGTCAGATGCACGCCAAGGTCGAGCGAGGGATCCACCGCTCCGGCCTCTGCGATTTCGTGGAACCAGGGACAGGGCACCATGACCGAACCGCAGGTGACGAGCCCGCGCCGGGCGAGATCCAGGAAGGCGCGATTCGCCCCATGGCACATGCCGAGGTCGTCCACATGCGGGATGACGGCACGGGCCAGGCCCAGGCGCTGCGCCAGGAGCGAGGCCGCCGCCATCCCTACCCCGCCCGGAACCAGGCAAGCAGCACCGCCAGGGTCAACACCGAGAGGCTCGTGCTCACCAGCACCGTCGCGCCGGAGCGCTCGGCGCCAATCCGGTAGCGCTGCGCAAGCAGATAGGCATTGGCTCCGGTCGGCAGCGCCGCCGTCACCACCGTCACCGCGGTCTCCCGCGGCGTCAGCGCCAGCAACAGGGACATTCCCCAAACCACGGCCGGCATGGCGAAGAGCTTCAGCAGGCAGGCCACCGCCGTCTCCCGCCAGGCGGTCCGCGCATCGAAGCCGGCGAGGCTGCCGCCGAGGCAGAACAGCGAAACCGGCGCCACGGCGCCGCCCAGCAATTCCAGCATGCGCCGCGCCACGCCGGGCGGCGGGGGCAGGCCGAGCAGCCGCCAGACTAGCGCCGCCAGCACCGCCATGACGATCGGGTTGCGCGCCACGCCCGTCACCGTGGCGCGCAACACCCGCAGCCAGGGCGCATGGGCGTGCAGCCCGATCTCCGCCACCACCGTCGCGCTGCCCAGCAGCAGCATGGAGTGCAGCGCCAGGATGGCCAGCAGCACCGCCAGCGCCTCCGCACCGAAGGCGGCGGTGATGAGCGGGATGCCCATCATCACCGTATTGCCGAAGGTGCAGTCCAGCGCCAGCATCCCGGCCTGGCCCAGCGGCTGCCCTGCGCCCCGCCGCGCCGCGAACAGGACCACGGCGTAGATCAGCCCGGCACCGAGGAAGAAGGCGAGCGCCGCCCGCCCGCCGCCCCCCGGCCCCGTAGTGCCGCCCAGGAACAGGAGAGACGGCGCCGCCACCGCGAAGATGAAGCCGTTCAAGCCGCGGAAGCCGGCCTTGTCGACGAGGCCGAAGCGTGCCGCGCCATAGCCGAGCGCGATGATGAGAAAGACCGGCGCGATGATCTCCAGGATGACGCGCAAGCCGGCTCAGCCCCGCAGCAGGCCGGCGATGAAGTCCGCAAGCCAGGGTTGCCGCGTGCGCTGCGTGCGCGCGGCATGCAGGATGGCGCGCACCGTGGCCACCGTCTCGGCGAAGTCCCGGTTGACCAGCACATGGTCGAATTCGTCCCAGTGCAGCATTTCCTCGCGCGCCGCCTGCATGCGCCGGGCGATCTCCTCCTCCCCATCCTGGCCGCGGCTGCGGAGGCGGCGCTCCAGCTCCTCCAGGCTTGGCGGCAGCAGGAAGACGCCGACCACATCGCCCGGCATCGCCGCCCGCAACTGGCGGTGACCCTGCCATTCGATGTCGAACAGCACATCCCGCCCGGCGGCGAGCGCGGCCTCCACCGGAGCGCGCGGCGTACCGTAGGAGCGGTCAAGAAAGCGCGCGTGTTCGAGGAAGGCGCCCTCCGCGATCATCGCGTCGAACTGTTCCTGCGTGCGGAAGAAGTAATGCACGCCCTCCTGTTCCCCTGGGCGCGGCGCGCGGGTGGTGGCACTGATGGAGAGCATGAGATCCGGCTCCGTCTCCAGCAGGGCGCGGGAGACGCTGGTCTTGCCGGCGCCCGGCGCCGAGGCCAGGACCAGACAGAGGCCGCGCCGCGTCATTCGACATTCGCCGCCTGCTCGCGCAGGCGCTCGATCGCGGCCTTCATATCCAGGCCGATTCGGGTCAGTGGCACCGAGGCGGATTTGGAGCAGAGGGTGTTCGCCTCCCGCACGAATTCCTGGGTGAGGAAGTCGAGCTTCCGGCCGGCCCCCTCGCCTGCCTTCAGCAGTGCGCGGGCGCCCTCGATATGCGCGGCGAGGCGGTCCAGCTCCTCCCGCACATCGGATTTCAGGGCGAGCAGCGCCACCTCCTGCGCCAGCCGCTCCTCCGGCACCCTGGCGGTGCCGCTCTCGCCCAGCAGGGCGGAGAGCTGCTCCAACATGCGGGCACGCTGCGCCTCAGGCTGGCCGGCGGCCTCGGTGACGGCGGCCTCGCGCAGCGCCGCGATCTCGTCCAGCAGGCCGGCGATGATCCCGTGCAGCTTCTCGCCTTCCGCGCGCCGCGCCATCACCAGCCCGTCCAGGGCGCGGGCGAAGGCAGCAGCGAGTTCGGCGCGCTTCGCCTCCTCCGCTGCCTCGTCGGGTTCCGGCTGCTCGGCGCGCATGACGCCGGGCAGGGCCAGCAGCGCCTCGGCCCGCGGCGGCGGGCTGCCGGGAATGCGGGCGGCCAGGTCCAGCGCCAGTTGCAGTGCCTGCTCCAGCGCCGCCGGGTCCGGGGTGAGGCGCGGTCGCTCCTCCCGCTTCAGGGTCAGGGTGGCGGAGACATTGCCGCGCTTCAGGCGCTTGCCCGCGGCGTCGCGCAGGGCCGGCTCCAGCGCGTCCAACCCGCTCGGCAGGCGCAGGCGCAGGTCGAGGCCGCGGCCGTTGACGCTCCGCACCTCCCAGGCGAAGGCGGTGCCATCGGCCAGCGCGCCGCTCTCGCGCGCGAAGCCGGTCATGCTCATAAGGGTGCCCATCAGGGGCGCGTTGTCTCTCGGGGGCGGGCGGGATGCAAGGGAAGGCAGGGACAGGCGGGGGTCATGACTGGCCCTGGCGGCATGTGCTGGTGACAGGGGCCAGTTCCGGCCTCGGCCGGGCGCTGGCCCTGGCCTGTGCCGGGCCGGGCGTGACGCTGCATCTTTCCGGGCGTGACGCAGGGCGGCTGGAGGCGGTGGCCGCAGCCTGCGCGGCGGCGGGCGCCGCGGTGCGGCCAAGGGCGGTGGATGTGCGGGATGCCGGCGCGATGGCGGAATGGATCGGCAGCGCCGGGCAGCTCGACCTGGTGATCGCCAATGCCGGCATCTCCGCCGGCACTGGCGGCGGGACCGAGCCGCCGGCCCAGTCCCGCTCGATCTTCGAGACGAATCTGACCGGCGTGCTGAACACCGCCCTGCCGGCCCTGGAAGCGATGGCCGGCCAGGCGCCGGGGCCGGAGGGGTTGCGCGGCCGGATCGCGGTCATCGCCTCCATCGCCGCCTTCGTCGCCGCCCCGGGCGCGCCGGCCTATTGCGCCAGCAAGGCCGCGGTGCAGCGCTGGGCGGAGGCGCTGGACGCCACGGAGCGCCACCGCGGCATTCGCCTACACGCCGTCTGCCCCGGCTATGTCCGCACCCCGATGACGGCGCGGAACCCCTTCCCCATGCCCCTGCTGATGGATGCGGAGGACGCGGCGCGGCGCACCCTGGCGGGCATCGCCCGCGGCCGGGTGCGGATCGCCTATCCCCTGCCGGTCTACCTGGCCGCACGGCTGGCCGGCGCCCTGCCACCCGCCTGGCGCGCCGCGCTCTTCCGCCAACTGCCGGCGAAACCGGCCGATCCCAGCCTGGGCTGACCCTGCGGCAAAAGAAAAAGGCCGGATCGCCTGTGCGATCCGGCCCATCTCGCTACACGGTCCCGTCAGACCGAGTAGTACATCTCGAACTCAACCGGGTGCGGGGTGTGCTCGAAGCGATACACCTCCTGCCACTTCAGCTCGATGTAGCTCTCGATCTGGTCCTTGCTGAAGACGTCGCCGGCCAGCAGGAACTCGTAGTCCGCTTCCAGCGCGCCCAGGGCCTCGCGCAGCGAGCCGCAAACGGTCGGGATGCCCTTCAGCTCCTCGGGCGGCAGGTCGTAGAGGTCCTTGTCCATCGGGTCGCCCGGATGGATGCGGTTCCGGATGCCGTCGAGGCCGGCCATCAGCATGGCGGAGAAGGCCAGATAAGGGTTCGCGCCCGGATCCGGGAACCGCACCTCGACGCGCTTCGCCTTCGGGCTGGTCGCGTAGGGGATGCGGCAGGA
>CALGVL010000331.1 GCA_937930165.1 uncultured Acetobacteraceae bacterium | reverse complement strand
CAGGCTATGCGCATCGGAAGCGTAATGTGCGGGCGCGGCGCGTGCGCCGCAAGCCACTGCCGGCGCCGTCCTATATGGGATCCGCTTCGGGGGGCGGAAACACGTGTTGGCGGCGGGCGCCGGCGGCGGCATTGTCCGCGCCATGGTGCGTTTCGCCGGTGTCGGGCTGCGCTACGCCACCCCCGCCGGGTCCGGCCAGGCCGGGCCGGGGCCGGAAGTGCTGCGCGATATTTCCTTCACCCTGCCGCCCGGCAGCTTTCATTGGCTGCTTGGGCCCTCCGGCGCGGGCAAGTCCTCGCTGCTGGGCCTGATGCATCTCGCCCTGCGGCCGAGCCGGGGGGAGGTGGAGATTCTCGGCCTGCCGATCTCCCGCGCGCGGCGGCGGTCGCTGCCGGCGCTGCGCCGGCGGATCGGCGTGGTCTTCCAGGATTTCCGCCTGCTGCCGCATCTGCCGGTCTTCGACAACCTGGCGCTGCCGCTGCGCATCGCCGGCCGGTCGGAGATGCAGATCCGCGCCGATGTCATGGAGATGCTGCGCTGGATCGGGCTGGAATCGAAGGCAGCCGCGCTGCCGGCCTCGCTCTCGGGCGGGGAGCAGCAGCGGGTGGCGATCGCCCGCGCCGTGGTGATGCGCCCCGCCCTGCTGGTCGCGGATGAGCCGACCGGCAATCTCGATATGGGCCAGGCCCGGCGGGTGCTGGCCCTGCTGCAGGAGATGCACCGGCTGGGCACGACCGTGGTGGTGGCGACCCATTCCGAGGCGCTGGTGGCGGAATACCCGGCGCCGGCGCTGCACCTCTCCGAGGGCCGGCTCGTCTTCCATGGCTGACAGGCTCGGGCAATGCGCATGAGCGGTGCGCTCCGCCGCAGCCGTGGCCGCGACCCGCTCGGCCTGCGGCGCGCCCTCTCGGACCGGCTGCTGCCGGCGCTGGTCGCCGCCATGGCGCTGCTCGGCGCCCTGGCCCTGGCCGGGGCCCGCGGCGCGGCGGATCTTTCCGGCCGCTGGCAGAGCGGCGCCGCGGCGGCGATCACGGTGCAGCTCCCCGCCGCCACCGGCGGTGAGAAGCTGGAACGGGCCCTGGCCGCCCTCCGCGCCCTGCCGGAGGTCGAGGCGGCGAGGGCGATGGATCAGGCGCGACTCGCCGCCTTGCTGCGCCCCTGGCTGGGCGAGGCGCCGGCCCTGCCCCTGCCGGTGGTGATCGAGCTGCACCTGAAGCACCTGCCCGCGGCGCCCGACGCCCTGACCGAACGGATCGCCCAGGCGGTGCCGGATGCGGCGGTGGAGGCGCATGGGGTCTGGGTCGCCCGGCTGGTGGCGCTGGCGCGCAGCCTGCAGGGCATTGCCATGGCGGTGCTGCTGCTGGTGGCGGGCGTCGGCGTGGCGGTGGTGGCGGTGGCCGTCCGCGCCGGCATCGCGGCGCGGCGGGAGGCGATCGCGATCCTGCACGATCTCGGCGCCACGGATACCGATATTGCCGGCCGCTTCGCCCGGCGCGTGGCGATCCTGGTAGGCGGCGGTGCCCTGGCCGGGACGCTGGCGGCGGCGCCGGTGCTGGCCGGCTTCGCCGATCTCGCGGCGCCGCTGCTGGGGGGGCAGCCAGCCGGGTCGGTGCTCGCCCTGCCCTGGGGCAGCCTGCCCTGGGCGGAGCTGGCGCTGCTGCCGCCGCTCGCCGCCGGGATCGGCTGGCTGACGGCGCAGATCACCGTGCGCCGCTGGCTGCGGCGCCTGCCGTGATGCGCCTGCCGCGTCGCATCGCGCGGCTCCGCGTCCGCGTGCGGCCTTGGCGCCTGCTGCTGCTGGCGGCGGCGTTGCTGGTGCTGCTGCCGCTCGCCGGCTTCGCCTGGTTCCTGAAGATCGCCGCCGCCCAGCCGGAGGAGTCGCCGCGCCGCACCGACGGCATCGCCATCCTCACCGGCGGGGCGGAGCGGGTGGAAACCGGCCTTCGCCTGCTGCTGCAGGACCGGGCGGCGCGGCTGATCGTCTCCGGCGTGCACCCCGATGCGACGCTGGCCGACCTCGCCCGCGGCGCCTCGCTGCCGGTAGGGGCGCTGGCCGGACGGGTCACCCTCGGCCGTGCCGCCCGGACCACGCGCGGCAATGCAGCCGAGATCGCCGCCTGGGCGCGGGCGGAGGGCGTGCACTCGATCCGCGTGGTGACGGCGGGCTATCACATGCCGCGCGCCCTGCTGGAACTGCGCCGCGCCCTGCCGGAGGCCGAATTGCTACCGCATCCGGTGGTGCCGGCGCGGCTGCGCGATCCCGGTGCCGTTTCGCATCTGCGAACCTGGTCGCTGCTGGCAGGCGAGTACTTGAAGCTTCTCGGCGCCTGGATGGGGCTGACGCGCCTCCATGCCGCCCCCTCTGGAACCGGATGATGGTCTGGCTGCGCTCCGCCCTGTTCAACCTGCTCTTCTTCGGCATCACCGCGACCATGGCGGTGGCGATCCTGCCGACCCTGCTGCTCCCGCGGCGCTGGTTGATGCGGATCGTCCGCTTCTGGGCCGGGCTGATGCTGTCCCTGCTGCGCCATGTCTGCGGCATCGGCCTGCGCGTCACCGGGGCCGAGCGCCTGCCCACCTCCGGCCCGGCGCTGGTCGCGGCCAAGCACCAGTCGGCCTTCGACACCATCGTCTGGCTGCGCCTGCTGCCCGACCCCGCCTATGTGCTGAAGCGGGAGCTGATGTACCTGCCGGTCTGGGGCTGGCTGGCGCGCAAGGCGCGGATGATCGCGGTGGACCGCACCGCCGGCGCCGCCGCCATGCGCCACCTGCTGCGGGCGGGGCGGGAGGCAGCGGCGGAGGGCCGGCAGATGGTGATCTTCCCGGAAGGCACGCGGGTTGCCCCTGGCGCGCATGTTCCCTATCAGCCCGGCGTCGCCGCCCTGGCCGCCGCCACCGGCCTGCCGGTGCTGCCGGTAGCGACCGACAGCGGGGTGTGCTGGGGCCGCCGGTCCTTCCGCAAGCGCCCCGGGATCATCACCGTCGCGGTGCTGCCGCCCCTGCCCGCCGGGTTGAAGCGCGAGGAGCTGATGCGGCGGCTGGAGGCGGAGATCGAGGCGGGAACGGACCGTCTGCTGGCGGCAAGGGCTGTGGATAACTTGGTGGATGAGAAGGGCGCGCGACTTCGCCCTTGACTCCAGCTTGGACCTCCAAGGTGCTGCGAACAGCGGGTTTTCTACCCTGGCGATTCTGTGGGTCAGGAATTATCCACAGGGCCGGTTCCGGTTAACCCTCTGAAAATGCTTGGTAAAATGCCGGCGAGTGGCTGCCCCGCGAGTCAACCGCCGGGATGTCGCGCCATCGGTCACGCCATGGTCCGGGCACGCTGGAGAAATTGTGGATAACCTGCGGGAAATCCGCGCCCCGGTGGCACTGGCCGGGCCTGGGAGCCGCTGCGGATAGCCCCCCTCTCCCTGCCGGGGCCGGCTCAGTCCTGCGGCAGCAATGCGGCGATCCGATCCAGCCCGGCATCCCGCACGCCCATGGCGCGCAGATGCGCCACCGTGTTCAGCAGGTAGTCGCGGTTCGGGCCCATCTGCCCGACGCCGCGGGCGATGGCAGCGGCTGCGGCCTCGGCGGCCGGGCGGCAATAGCTGGCATGCGCCCGGTTGGCCACGAAGGTGACGGCCCGCACCATGCGGCCGCTGTCCAGCAGCCGGACCGGCAGCATCCGCCGCTCATAGACCGCCTCGTTGCCGGGCATCTCCCGTTCCTGGAGGTAGTCCAGCACCTCCGGCGCCTCCACCCCCGGCACCCGGAAGGCGACCCCACGGCAGGCGCCGCCACGGTCCAGGCCCAGCACCAGCCCCGGCGCCTCCGGCGTGCCGCGGTAGCGGCGGCTCCAGATGCAGAAGCGGCGGTGGAAGCCGCGCAGCAGGGCCGGGTGCATCCCGGCATGCGGGAAGCCCGGCTTCCAGATCAGCGAGCCATAGCCGAAGACATAGAGATAGCCGTCCGGATCGAGCGGCACGGAGCTGGGCGGCAGGACAGCATCGGACATCGCAGGAGGATCCGCGCCGCGCCAGCATTCGCGCAAGGCGCGCCTTGCGCGTATATCTTTAGGGATCATGTCCGCCAAGCCGTCCCCAGGCATCGGTGGCACCGGGGGGCGCGCCGGCCGGCTGGGCATGCGCGCGCTGCGGGGCACCGCCATCCTCCTCGTCCTGCTCGCCGCCGGACATGCGCTGCTCTGGCATTGGCTGGGCAACCGGCTGGAGGAGGGCCTCGCCGCCTGGGCGGCGGCCCGCCGCGCCCAGGGCTGGCATGTGGAGCATGGCCCGCCGCAGCGCGGCGGCTGGCCCTTCGCTGCGACCCTGGCCCTGCCGCAATTCCGGCTGGAAGGCCCGGCCGTCAGCCTGCCCGGCGGGATTGGGTGGCAGGCGGACTCGCTGGTGCTGCGCCTCTCCCCGCCGCGGCTGGACCGGTTGGGCCTGGAGGCGCAGGGCCGGCAGCGCCTGCGCCTCGGCCTTGCGGAATTCCCCGTCCTCGCCGACCGCCTGACTGCCAGCCTGCCGGTCGAGAGCGCCGCCCTGCCGGGCGAGGTCACGGCCGAGGCCACGCAGCTTCGGATCGGCACCGCCGCCGGTGAGGCCGGGATCGGGGCGGCGCGGCTGGAATTCCACAGCCGCGCCCCCGCTGCCCGGGGGGGGCCCGCCGTGACGCTGAGATCGGAAGAGCGTCGTGTAGGGA